>JBFLWK010000007.1 GCA_040757695.1 Elusimicrobiota bacterium | reverse complement strand
AACCCTGCTGGATTATAAAATATCGCATTAGTATCATCCGCGATTGCGGTAAATGCATTATTTAGTGCAAAAGCTCGTGCAGTCCCCACACCTCTGCCGACCAGTTCAAAATCAGCATAGAGGCAGGTAGGAAGATAGAAAGATAGAAAGATGGAAAGATGGAAAGTATAACCCAACCATCTATTGTAATTATTCATCTTGCGACCACCACGGTGCCGTTGAATACTTTCTGGCTTGTTTGGATTTGGTAGATATACACGCCACTGGGCGCTTTTTCACCATCAGCATAATTCCCATCCCAGAGTAGCGAATTATCAGTACTGCCGATTTTCAGGTCACTAACAAACGCACCTGTAATATCGTATATTTTACCTGTTACACTTAATTTTTCAGGATTCTCAAAAAAGAATTCTATTATATTCCATTTATCGTCGTTATTTGGTGTAAAAATTTTAGGTGGTACAATTTGCAAACTCCCAAACGATGTTGTTCGCTGTGCCTGTGCAAGTTTGTACTTACTCAAATGTGTAATATGGATACTTACTTTCTGTAGTGTAGTATCTACAGTACCGCCTATTTGTGTCCATGCGACACTGTTATGCCAGTATAATGCAAGTTGGTTTTTTGCGGTTGCTGTTGAGATATTTAATTTTGCCAATTTATCAGGTGTATAATAAAATGCTAATTCTACAGGTTCTGGGAATACAAAATTGTCTATCGGCTCATTTGTTTCTGCTTTTATTGCTCTGAACTCATACACATATATGTCTGTAGTGTTTTCTTCATATTCTTTTCTATCTATATCTATTATGATATCTTCGTTATATTGATTTTCGGCTTTGATTAAAATTTTACTAACTGCTTGAGGTATATTCAACTCAACTACTGAATTATTCTGCTCATCTGTTTCCAACATCACAAAATCGTTGCCTGCCAAAGTATTGATAATAATAGCGTTCTCGCTTTCAACACCTGCGGCAATAACTGTTCGGAGCAAATAATACATCAAGCCTGAGTTTATTTGTGTATCTGTCCAGTTCAAAGTATTTTTATCAACCATTGTTTGTTTAACCCACGGACCTGATAATGCTCTTGCTGAATAGATATTGTAGCCAATTATGTCATCACAATTAGTTCCATCTATATTTTTGGTAACAGAACTCCATGTGATCGTAAAACTACCGTTATTATTCAGGGTACCTTTTACTCCGGCAGGTGCTAAAGGCAGCCGTGCAAACGATATTGTGCTTGTTTCATTAGAATAACTGCTTTCATGTCCTGTTAAATCTAATGCAGTAACAACATAATAATACTTTCCGACGCCTGTGAGGACATCGTCATATTGATTATTACTAACATTTTTTATAATTATTGAGTAAGGTCCGCCTGGGTTTTTAGCCCGATACACATTATAGCCTGAAATATCTATTTCAGGATTGGCTTGCCAGTTTAGTATGATTCGGTAATTCCCGGCAACTGCTACAAGCGTTTGTGGTGCGGATGGTACAAAATCGGTCGCACTCGCAGATGCTGTATTAGAAATTGATGAAGTATTAGGTATATCATCTTGTGTTTTGAGTGCAAACCAGTAAGTAGTTCCGGGTACTAAACCAGTAATTGTATAATAGCGAGTAGTGAGTGGAATGACAGAGGAGGTAGAAAGGTAGATAGGTAGAAATGTAGAAAGGTTAGGGTCGGAAGCGGAATATCTGATTTCAAACTTGCCATTTGTTATTGTCCCAACGGTACCATCATCACCGGGTGCAGTCCAGCGGAGAATAATTTCACCTTCGTTTGGCCCACCTAATGCAGTTAAATCGGTTGTTTGTGCAGGTTGGATATTATCTATCTGTGGCTGGCAGGTGGTTGATTTCTGGTCTACCTCACCGTTCACATTATTTCTATCATCGTAGAGCCGAACCCAGAAAACATATGTTAAATTAGGGACCAGCCCTGTCATTATTCTACTTTGTTTTTCCATTGCTTGTGTAGTAGTTGACCAGTAAGTAGAATAATGTCTAGAATTATACCAAGGCATAGTAATATGAGTAGAATAGATAACCTGATACTGACCATAAACTGTGTTGACGGTTCCATCGTCGCCTGTCGCGGTCCATGTAAGCAGCACTTCACCTTCTTTTGTGCCTGGTTGTGATTTCAAAGTAGTAATTTTTGCAGGTGCTGTAAAATCCACCTGTGCATTTCTGTATGCGCCTGTATTTACACCACTCACATCCGCAGACGAGTTCCAAACTGAAGTATTATTTGCTTCGTCAGTTGTCTTTATTGCAAACCAGTATGACGTGCCACCTGTCAATCCTGTCAGTGTTCGCGTATGGAGAACAAGTGCTGTTGGATAGGATGTAGATATTAGAAGTTCATTTGGTGCAATTTCAAAATTAGTTCTTTTAATTATTGCTGTTGGCGAGTATTTGATTATGTATTGTCCATTACTAATCCCATAAAGTGTGCCATCATCCCCCGGCGCAGTCCATTTCAGAATAATCTCGCCTTCGTTAGGTCCTGTAAGCGCTGTTAAATCACTGATAGCAGCAGGCAGTATAGTATCTCTATATGTGAACTGGCTTTGTCCGGTAGTAGATACCTCAGTATTACCTGCGGTATCTTGGGCACGCGAGACCACCAGATATGAAGCGCTATGTAGCAGATTAACAGTTGTAAGCCCTGTATACTGCCAGTATTGCCATTGACAGGTGCTGGAAACAGTCAGCCAGGTTTCAGAATAACTCCAGCCACCACCAGTCCAGTATTGTGAATTATCTACTCGCTGGATTGTAATTTGGACATTGGCGATACCAACATTATCGGATGCAGTGCCTGAAATTACGGATAATGAACTGATTTCTGAACCATTTGCTGGGTAGACAACTACAGAACCTGGCAGGGTATTATCATATGTAAATGTAGCGGTTGAGTATGCGGTAGACCAGTTATCAAATGAATCTTTTGATTTTGCTACGATGGTATAAGACGAGCCGCTAACCCAATCAGGTGCAGTATATGTCCACGAGGATGGATGAAGTGTGCAAGGCAACCATACTGCTGATGATACCCATGTAGCACCGTTCCAATATGTTGAAGGTTTAGCCAGGTTCCGAATTGTTATTTGAACATCTGATACACTGATATTATCATTAGCGGTTCCGGAAATAGTGGTTAAGTTGTTAGTGATTAAGTTATTAGTAGGATATGTTATTTTTACGGTTGGAAGTGTCGCATCTTTCGCACGAGCATATGCAGAAGTATTGACTGTTGGCACATCCGCTGATGAGTTCCATACAGACCAGTTGCCTGCTTTATCGCTTGTCTTAATTGCAAACCAATATGTAGTAGCCGGGATAAGCCCGGTAATGAGATATGAGATAGTGAATAGCGGGTTGATGTTAGTAGTATCTATACTTACTGTATAAGTTGGGTTTGGTGGATTGTCATAATTTGTATTCGTAATAATCCCGATTGAACTGTATTTTATCTCCCATCTACCATTTATTATTTGCCCTGTGTTTTCATCATCGCCTGGTGCAGTCCAACTCAATTTTATTGCGCCGTCAGGGAGCACACCTGAGATTGAAGTTGTCAAATCTGAAATACCTGCTGGTTTTTTATTATCAAACCCGAACTTGGCAACACTGCCGGTATGAAGTATTGTTGAAGTAGAGCTGGTAACACCATTGATATCCTCGCTCCAGACACGCCACCAATATGTCCCATTATCTGTCAAACCAGGCAATTGATAGTTTGTTGTTCCTTCTGGTATAAATGCGGAAGTATAGTTTAGAAATACTATAGACCAGTCAGGGTTATCAGCGGTAGTTACAGACGAGACCTGTAGATGAAACTTTAAATTACCCGCTGCAGAACCTGATTGTGTAAACGAGGTAATTATCACTGCTGAATTTGTCCATTGCATTGTTGTAATTTCGCTACTGGTTGTAAACTGGCTAAGTACAGACGGCGTGCTTGGGATACCAAAATAGAGATCGTCAAAATAACTTGTCGTTAGCGCTGGGTTCATCCTGATATATGCATTCACACCAACATTTGCGACACCTTGCGGGATTTGGGTTGACATATTCAGGAATTGCCATTGTGTAGAGTTTTTGGTAGTAGTTGTAGAATTAGAGACATCCGGTGCAACATTGTAGAACCCACCGCCACCTGAACACAAGCCCAAGCCAGTATGAATATCAGTAATAGAATTATTCCAAACCCAACCGGCAAGATTGTATCTGACATTTGGTGTAACTGCGACATTTTGATACAATCCGTAGTTGTCACTGATAGCAGGTTCTGTAGTTACAAAAAGCGAATAACCACCTGCATGTCTTGTTGAGGTCTCAGCACCATATGCATTTGTCTCTGATGCTAACCATTCCGGGCTAACAACCCAATTGCTTACAGCTGCTTCAAACCCTGGATTTGTTAAAAGATTGCCCGCATAAACGACAGAGAATAGCAAATAGCAAATAGCAAATAGTAGTGTGGCCTTAAGGGCACATCTACCTAACTGGAATAAATTCAACATTACATTTTTAATTTTTAATTTGTAATTTTTCATTTTCTATTCAATTTAGCTCTGTAGCCTACCCCTTAAGGGGTAGGCTTAAATGTACGAGGAATTTCAATACAATCACGCCAAGCACGCCAAGGGCGTGAAACTACAATATTTATTGGGCTGTACAGGAGTCGGACCTGTAACCTTGTCCTTAAGAGGGACCTGCTCTACCGGTTGAGCTAACAGCCCGGGATACTACAAATTCTAAACTCTAAACTCTAAACTCTTTTTGAGCATTCTGTCTATTGTTAAGAATGCTTTTTCTCTGATTTGTTCAGGCACTTCTATTTCAGGTTGCTCGTTATCAAGTGCACTATAAAGCGATTCAATGTTATTGTATTTCATATTCTGACAGAACATTGTGGGGGCTGCGGGAATAAAATTCTTATCTGGATTCTCTTTTTTGAGCCGATGCAGAATACCTGTTTCAGTACCAATAATAAAATGTTTTGCCAGGTTAGTTTTTACATAATTTATTATTCCACTGGTTGATGCAACCTTATCTGCAAGTTCTAAAATATCCGCAGTGCATTCCGGATGTGCAACAAATTTAGCATCAGGATACTGGTTTTTTAGTCCAACAACATCTTCTTTTTTGAGATTCTCGTGTATTGGGCAGAAGCCATTGTAGATTATCATCTTCTTAGTGGTCTGTTTAGCAACATAATTACCGAGATTTCGGTCGGGCAGAAACACCACTTTTTCCGTGTTGACACTATTGACAACATCTACTGCATTACTGGATGTACAGCATATATCACATTCTGCTTTGACATCTGCGGAAGTATTTATATAACAGACAAATGTAGCATTCGGATGTTGCTGACGCAGTTTTTGGACATCTTCTGTGCTAACCATATTGGCAAGCGGGCAGCCGCTTCTTAAATCAGGCAGAATCACTGTTTTCATTGGTGATAATATCTTGGCGGTTTCAGCCATAAAATGAACACCACAAAATACAATAATTTTTGCGTTTGTAGCGGCTGCGGTTCGTGATAATTCTAGCGAATCACCAACGAAATCAGCGATATCCTGAATCTCCGGTAGTTGATAATTATGTGATAGGATTACCGCTTTTTTTTCTACTTTAAGCCGATTGATTTCTTCAATTAAATCCATAAAAAAAATCAGGTTAAAGGTATAAATGACAGGTTAAAATTAAAGGTTAAAATTAAAATTACAGCAGAACATTTTAACCTTTAACCTTTAACCTTTAACCTTTAACCTGCTTTTATTCACTGATTTTCAAATAGATATCCGCTATGACGGGGTCATATTTGATATCTTTTTGTGTTTCTATATTCTGTCTGATTTTGGCGTCTGATATCCCAGCGAGATGCATATCTTCAACTGATTCTACAAGCGAAATGATACGGCTACCGAGTGGGATTTCGTCTTTCTTGAGCCCTTCTGGAAAACCGGAACCATCATAGTTCAGGTGATGATATTTTATTAAATCTGCAGAATTCTTCAGCAGATTTATATTTTTTATCATCTCGTAGCCATTGACAGGATGGAGTTTATCAGTGCGGTGTTCTACAATAGAATACTCAGGTTGAATTATGAAGCCGACATCGTGCAGGATTGCTGCGTAATAGATATCTTTATACTGTGAACCTTCTATTTTAAGTTCTCGGGCAATTGCGGTAGAGATTTGTGCCACTTTGAATGAATGTCCTGAAAACCGTCGGTCTTTTGATTCAAACGCATTTATGAGTATTTCAAAAACATTCGCAAAAAAATTCTGCTGGTCTGATATATTTCTTGCATTCACAATAGCGACTGCAGCGAAATTAGCCAGCCCTATCAGTATTGATTTATCCGTTTCTGTAAAAGGCGAACCATCAATTTTATTAAGCACCTCTGCGATACCGACGAGTTCAGTATTGACAATCAGCGGTACACATAGTATTGATTTTGTTACAAACCCGCTTTCTGAATCAATTTTGCCGGTGAATCGCGTATCTTTTGCTACATCCTGCACAATAAGTGGCTCACAATGCTGGGCAACCCAGCCTGCAATACCTTCGCCAACGGGCACTTTTAATTTTGTCAGTATCGCACCTTTATCGCCACTGGCTATTTTGAAATACAGATTTTTTTTGTCATCATCTAACAGCATAATAGAAGATGCCATTGTATTTGTAAATTTTTCTGCAGCTGCACCTATTTTCTTGAGTATCGCATCAACATCTGATGTAGACGCGATTGTTTTGGCTATTTCAAAAAAGTCAGTATACTCGGAATCTTTCATAGAAACCGCAGCTGGTTCCGGTTTTTTCTCTACAAGCGGTTCAATTTTGGTATCCGCAGTTATTCCACAGCGGGGACATTTATCAGACCTGAATATGAACCCGCATTTAGGGCATTTGGGCATTTTAACATCAGTGATTAAGTGATTAAGTGATTAGGTGATTAAGTGATGGATTGCTCTCGCAATGACATTACTAACCACTAACCACTTATCCACTTGTTTATCACTGCCTCTATGTGGCGGCTGCCATTATTTCTTCATATGTTGTAATTCCCATTGTAACCTTTACAAGCCCATCTTCAACCAGTGTTCGCATCCCGTGTTTTTTTGCCATATCTCTGATAGGCCCGACTGATACCTCTTTTATACAGAACCGACGCAACTCATCGTCCATTTTTAATAGTTCGTGGATTGCGGTTCTACCTTTCATACCTCGAGAGCCGCATTTGGGACAGCCACCTTGATGTGGTTTCATAAATGTCGCATTTGAATAATCAATTTTATGGTCATCCAGTGCTTTCTTTAAATCATCAGGTGGACTCGGCTCAGGTTCTTTACAATTTTTGCAGAGTGTCCCGATAAGCCGCTGCGCAAGAATCGCCTCAACAGTATTCGCAGTAAGATATGTATGAACACCCATTTCTGATAGACGCGAAATTGCTGATGGTGCATCATTTGTATGGAGTGTTGACAGCACCAAATGCCCGGTCATTGCGGCTTCCATCGCTATCTGTGCAGTTTCCTGGTCGCGGATTTCGCCAACCATAATTACATCAGGATCCTGTCGTAAGAATGCGCGCAGCGCCATTGCGAAATCAAACACCTTATCGCCCATTTTTAAGTCAGGGTTGACCGGCACCTGCATAACGCCATCAAGATTGTATTCAACTGGGTTTTCAGCAGTCAGTATTTTTTCTGCCGGATCTTTTACAGCGGCAAGTGCAGCGGATAGCGTGTATGATTTCCCACTGCCTGTGGGACCGCAAACAAGTATCAGCCCGTAAGGCACTTCAAGCGCTGCCAGAAATTTCTCCATTGTATCCGGCAAGAAACCAAGTTGTTCCAGTTTTGCAGACGAGCCGGAGCGGTCAAGGATTCGCATTACTGCGCTTTCACCGTAAACAGTCGGCACTATATTCACACGGAATTCTAACGGCTTACCTTTGGCTTTTACCTGAATTCTGCCATCCTGTGGGATGCGTCGTTCTGTAAGGTTCATAGAACCAGTCATAATTTTTATTTTCGCGATAAGTGCCTGCTTGAACGATAAAGGTATCTTAAACGATGCACGCCGTAATAGACCATCCACGCGGAATCTTACAAGCAGCCGTTTCTCAAACGGCTCAATATGTATATCAGACGCTTTCAGCCGGATTGCTTCCAGAATTATCGCATTCACTAATTTTTCAACTTCAGGCGCTGAAGTATCTACCTGCATAATATCGGTTGCCTCTTCCATACCCTTATCAACCTGGACTTCGTCGCCAGTTTCTAAGCCTGCTAAAAGTTCTGCGGTAAGTTCTTTGGCATCCTCGCCGAGGTCTGCGGCAGAAACAGATTCTACTTTTTCGCTTTCTTCTTCAACTTCAGGTATTGCAACTGCTTCTTCAACCCCATAGACTTTATCAAGCACATTTTTTATATCTTCAGGCAGTGCTAAATAGGGCTGAACCTGGAAACCGGTTCTCAAGTTTATATCTTCAATTGCGAACAAATCACGTGGTTCTGCCATTGCGACAAACAGGATATTTTCTTCTTTTGCAAACGGGACTGCATTATATCTTTTTGCGGATTGTTTCGGTATAATTTTAACAACATCCGGGTCTATATCCATCACTGATAAATCAATCGCTTTAACCGCCCATTCAGATGATAGCAGTTTCAGCACCTGCCCTTTGTCAACCAGTTTCAAATCTACAACTGCCTGCTGAAAAAGCACACCACTCTTTTTTAACTCTGCATCAGTTTGTGATAGTTGTTCTTCGGTTAGAATCTTTTTATCTACCAAAATCTCTTTACATGATTTTTTCTTGCCAATTACCTGTGCCATAAATAGAATCAATTAAAAATGTAAAATGTAAAATGTAAAATTGTGGTAGAAAGCATTTTTAATTTTTAATTGCCTCTCTCAGTATGGTGTTTTTTCTATTGGTGTACCTTCTTTAACAATTGTTGGTGTTATGAATATAACAACGGTTGTTTTTATATCATTAAAATACTTATGTGAAAACAGATGTCCTAAAACAGGTATATCCGATAGAAGCGGTATTCCCATGGTTATTTCTTCTTTAAAATTTTTCTCTAAACCTGCGAGTGCGAGCGTTTCGCCATCTCGCAAAATTACTGACGAGGATGCTTTCCGTGTAATTATTGCAGGCAGGTCTATACCGGAAACTGTTACACCGCGTGTTTCGTCTAAATCAGACACATCTGTAAAGATAGAAAGCCCTATCTGGTTATTATCAAGCACTGTCGGAACGAGATTAACACGGGTGCCGTATTCTTTCCATTCTATATCCACACCACCATCCTGCGTCATCACAGCATATGGCACTTCACCACCGACGGTGAATGAGGCATTTGTTTCTGATTTTGCAATCAGTTTAGGTTTTGCTAATAATCGTGCGGCACCTTTACCAATCAACAGTCTTATATCCGCAGAAAGCGATGTCCAGCGTGCAAATTCACCAACTTTAAAAAGCGCCGGGATATCCGGTAGTGTAGCAGGCACTCGTCCTTCTTCAGTATGTGCCACTTCGCCTACCCGAACAGTATCAACCCATTTTACACCAAGCAATCTTGCCTGTTCATTTTTTATCTCAACTACTTCAACTGCAATATGGACAAGTTTATCTTTCTTTTTATTGATTTCATTAAGTGCAGATAAATCGTCAGACGATGATTCGTCAGTAATTGTTTTTACAACTGTTGGTGTGCCTTCGCAGTAAAGACATTGAATAAGTGGATAAGTGGATAAGTGAATAGTAAATACAAACCACTTAACCACATAGCCACTTAACCACCTGAAGTTTACTAACCACTTAATCACATAATCACATAACCACCTTTTTGTATTCACTATTCCTCCATAATTTTTAGTTTATCGGTGACTGAAACTATGTTTTTAGAATGCTGTGCTTGAATTTCTAAAACCGAATCCGCAGTCCTTACAGGCAGACATATCTGCCATGGTTTTATATTATACAGAATTTTTACCGTTTTGTAAATAGTTTTGTTCTGCGTCTGTTCCGTGTTATGTTCCGTGTCTGTTCTGCGTTCCGTTCTCAAGAAAACTGCATCTATCGGGAACTTCATAAAAAACATATGGATACAGTTACAGTTTTTTATCAGAAGCCCTTCAGTTAGTTCTATATTCTGCTTGCCTAAAAGCCCTTTTAATCGTTCTGAAAACTTTTCAGCAATTTTCAAGTTATCAATAACAATTCTGTTTTTTGTCAGATTGTATAGTTTCATTTTTTTAATGTTTTTTTTGCTTTAGCTAATGCGTTTTTTGCTCGTTCGTGGTTGGGTGCATATTTCAGACACATTTCCCAGAGTTCAATCGCTTTTGATATATATCCTGCCGAGTATTCTTTCAAGCCGTTATTATAGTACTCTTCTGCTTTTTCAATATCCTTTTTGGCAGAGGTTGGTTGAGAGATAACAGGTGTTGTAGAAGGTTTTTTGACTTTTGCTGGTTTAGGTTGGGTGGGGTGTGGTTGGGCTTGTGGTTTTTCAACTACTGGTGGAGGTGGTGAAAGTGGTATATTTTTTTCAGGTGGGATTAGGGCGCTTATTTTTTCATACCATTGTTTGATTTCAGCATTTTCAGGTGTTAGTATCAAAATTTTTTTCAGGTTTGTAGCAGCCGATTTATAATCGTTATTAAGATAATACAATACTGCCTCGCCATAAAACTGGTCGCGACCGACCAAATTCTTTTTTTCAAGATCTTCTTTAATTTTTTTTGGGATTCCCTGTAATTCATTTTTAGCAGAATTGTTTTTAGGGTCTAGTTCTCCAATTTTTTTTAACTTTTCTATACAATCAAAAATTTTATTATCACGCCAGTCTGCTTTTGCATCCCTGTATAACGACTCGCATTCTAATTCTTTTTCCTGTTTTATTTGATGTATTTTGGAACCGGATGGATGTCGGGCGATAGCAGAATCGGAATAGACAGTTGATTCAGGCATCTGTGGAATTGATGCAGAGTTTTGAGGTGTTCGTTTTTTGGTTGCGACAAAATCATTCTTATTATCGTCAGTATCAACCCCATAATTTTGTCTTGCTAAACTTACACCATCATTTTCTACAGGTGCATTTTCACACTCTATTGCGTTTATTCCATAGCCGATTTTATCAATTTCCTGCCCATTATAATCAATTATACGGATTGAGCCCTCTTCAGTAAGCAATCCCCAGGGATAATCTCTTGTTAAATCCGCTTTACAACCTGAATAATTAGGTTCTGTATTTGCGATAAGATAAAAACTATAAGCAGCGATTTTTGTATCCGAAGGTATTACTGCTTTGGATACCCAGTTTTGTTTTTCACCGGTACCTTTATACTGAATCCGCCATTCTGAAATATCTATTGTTTTGCCAGTAGGGTTATAGAGTTCTATAAATTCATCTTTAGGCGAATGTGTACTGCCTGTTGCCAGTTCAGATATAACGATATGGTCTGCCCAAACGCCGTAAATGTAATTAAAAATTAAAAATATAAAATGAAAAATGAATGCTAAAAACAATCCATAATTTTTAACTTTTAATTTTAGCGTAGCGTCATTTTTAATTGCTTTTCTCATTCTTTCCTTATTGCTGATTTTGCTTTTTCTATATTTACTCTTGCTTTCTCGTGTGCAGGGTTATACTTCAGACATACTTTCCATAATTCAATCGCTTCCGAGAGATGCCCTGCGGCGTATTCTTTCAAGCCCTGGTTATAGAATTCGTCTGCTTTTTCATAATCAATTTTAATTACTTCCGGCTCTTTGCGTACAGTTTTTTTTCTAACCTGGGCTTTAGCAGGTGTGCTTTTTATATCATTGATTTCTTCAAGATAGAATGTTGCCAGGATATGTCTTGGTGTAAGTTTTATTATCGCTTGAAATTTTTCTGCTGATTCATCGTATTTTTCAGCATTAAACAGTTCTATACCTTCTTCAAGCAGTTTTTTTATTTTCGCTTCTTTATCCTGTTGTTTTTTAAGTTGATATTCCTGTGCGAGTAACTCTTTTGTCTTGTTCAAAAATTTCTTTACTTCATCATTTCCGGGTGTGATTGCCAGACATTTGCCCCACTCGTTGATAGCAGCTGTCAAATCATCATTTATAAAATACAGTATACTCTGATTGTAATATACATCTTCGCTTTTGTATAAAATCTTTTCATCAAGTTTATATTTAAGTTCTGTATAAATATCCGACAATCGTAATTGTGCTTTTTTATGTTCAGGTTCTATTTCAAGTATTTTTTTGTACTTCTCAACTGCGGATAGTATTTTTTTCTTTTTCTTGAATCGTTCTGCACTTCTATAAAGATTCTTTATCTCTTTTTTTATAGAATTGGTTTTTTGAACCTGTTGAGATTCGTCTGATTCGTCGTAAATAGCCACATTTTCGTCAGACCACAGATAAACACAGATGAAAACACAGATTACGCAGATAAAAATCAGCGTTATAGTTCTGTGTCTGTTCTGCGTAATGTTTTGTGTCTGTTTCGCGTTTCTAATAAAACACGATAATAATACCGATAACTTCATTTGTGG
Source organism: Elusimicrobiota bacterium (assembly GCA_040757695.1). Taxonomy (NCBI): domain Bacteria; kingdom Pseudomonadati; phylum Elusimicrobiota; species Elusimicrobiota bacterium. The sequence goes on along the minus strand of JBFLWK010000007.1, from coordinate 51,810 downwards.
TTTCTTCTTGAACAGTTGTAACTGCGGCAGAAGTTTTCAAACTGACAAGTTCTGTTTTCATTATCTGGTTGGGTTTTGTTAGCGAGGCAGAAAGCATTTCCATCAGTTCAGCATTTTTGTTAATTTCTAAGATATGTCTGCCTATATTATCATCGGCAGTTGTAGAAAGTATTGCACATGCTGGTGTATTTATGTAGATGATTTTATTATCCTGGTCTAAGAATATAACACCTTTTGTAAAATATCTGCCGATAGATTGCAAAAAATGGTAGAATCTTAGCTGTGTATATGAAAGTTTCTCCTTATAGGTAGCATAATTAGTTCTGACTGTTTCCATCATTCGGGCTAGTGTATTTGCTAATGCACCGATTTCATCCTTCCTTTTGCCTGTATTCTTTAACACTGTTTCATCAAACTTTTCAGTCGCAATCGCTTCTGAAAGCGCTGTTAATCCGGTAATACCTTTGCCAACATTAAACGAGACAGCATAAACACCGACTGCGACAAGTGCCAGCATCAGAATTATTACTAAAACTGCCCGCTCACTGTAAGCATCCATGATATGTCCTATAGTTTGTGATGCAAAATCTATTCGCAGAAATGCTACTTTTTTCATATTTACAAATATCGGCATTGAAAAAACATATATCTCACCGCCAACACCGGGATATGTCTGGACAAGGAAATCGTTTGATGTAACAATTTTGACTGATATAGGGTCACCTTGCATAATTTTACCTATTTCTGCTTTTTCAGTATGAATTTGGACTTTCATTTCCGGGTCTAAAATAGCCGACTGTATAACATCCGGTAGTTTTTTTATCCTGTCAATATATGCAAGAAGTTGCAGGTCATCTTTGGCTTCTTTCGCATCACCACAGGCATATGCATAACTCTGGACAATTGTTTTAGCATTCGCAAAAAACTGTTCCATCAAGACATCTTTCTGATAGAAATACATAATTGTACCGAGTATAACAACCAGCACAAAGAAGAATGCCAGTTGTGCAACTACTAATTTCAGCACAATACCGATTTTAGGATGTAATGTTTTATCCATCTTACTTCAGGTTAAAGGGATAAATCAAAAGTTAAAATTAAAGGTATAAATTAAAATAAAAGCCCAAAATTTTAACCTTTAACCTTTAACCTGCCTTTTATTTAAAGGCGCCGCCAAAATACTGCAGGGCGATAGGACCGAACAGCATTAAAAATATTGATGGTAACACAAAAAATATCAATGGAAAAAGCATTTTTATAGGTGCCTGTTGTGCCAGTTTTTCGGCAAGTTGAAACCTTTTTATTCGCATCTGTTCTGATTGAACTCGCAATACAGGACCCAGCGAAGAACCTAACTGTTCCGCTTGAATAAGCGCGGTAATCACGGTTGAAAAATTAGGTTCCTGCACTCGCGATATCATATCTTTCATTGCATTCATTCGGGACTGTCCCAATCGGATACCCTGCTGCATAATTATCAGTTCTTCTATCAATGGTGATTTTTCAGATTTAGAAATTACTTTACCTAACGCAGCGGTAAAATCAATCCCTGCTTCCATTGATAATGTAACCAAATCCAGCACATCCGGCAGTATTCTGACTATTAAACGGTGTCTTTTTTTAATCATATCGGACAGGAACAATTTCGGCAGCAACCCGCCAACAGATAGAGCAACAAGCATAACGATAATTTCGGTTTTTTTAATGAACATCAACTCCATCATCAAAACACCTAAAGCGCATATAATCGTGAATGCGATAAAACCATCAGGTGTTATATTTGCTGGATTACCCGCCATATCCAACTGTTTTTTTATCACACGCCGTTGATTGTTAATCCAAGTCCATTTTATTTTAGATATCTGTTTTACAGTAGTTTCTATAACAGCGTTTGAGAATTTGGTAAGCAGCCGGCTGGTTTCTTTTTTCTGCCCAAACCGTTTACTTAAATCAACAATCTCGCTTTTAGGCCAGAAATAAAGTACCGCTAAAAAAACAAATCCACCAATAAATAATGAGATGATGTAAGCCATAATAAAATCAATTAAAAATGCAAAATGTAAAATGTAAAATTGTGGTAGAAAGCATTTTTAATTTTTAATTTTGAATTTTTAATTGCCTTTTTATATATCTATAGTTACAATTTTTTTTATGAATAAGCCGCCGATAGAAATCATCATAAGGACAACAAGCAATATGAGGTATCCGTAAACAGTTGTGAACATCGGTATCATAATTTCCGGGCTTATCAGATATATAAAGAATGCCATCACAAATGGTAGCAGCGCTGTGATAAGCCCTGATAGTTTACCTTGTGCGGTTAACGCATCTATTTTACCCTGCATCTCGTTTCGTTTCCGCATGGTTTCCGAGAGTGTTGTAAGCGCTTCTGACATATTCCCGCCGGTTTCTCGGGCGATATTGATTGCAGTCATTGCGATACGCATTTCTTTGGATTTTTTGAGCCGCTGTGCAATATTGTTCAATGCCTGCTCCATAGAGATACCTAATTTCAACTCCTGCGTTACCGTCTGAAACTCTTCTGATAATGGTGGTTGACCTTGCTGTGCAATTACTTCTAATCCCTGTGCAAATGACAACCCACTACGCAATGAATTAGAGATTAGAACCAGCCCATCTGATAGTTGTTTATCTATGAGTGCCATTCGTCTGGTTTCAGCGCGTTTCAGTATAATTATAGGCAGAAAAAAACCAAAAATAGCGAATAAAATTGTAAAAAATAGATTATTTGTAGAAACATAGCCAACAAACAAAAAAATTGCTAAAGAAATCAGTCGGAATTTTTGTGCTTGGCGGGATTTAGGATTCTCTGCGAATTGTGCAAAAAGCTGTTTTATTGACGGTACTTTTTTAACTTGGTCGCCGGCAAAAGTACTTGCTTCTTTAATTTCTGCACCTGATAGAAGTCGTATAACAATCAAAACGAAAAACCCAAAAACACACGCAACAATCAGAAATGTAAGAATAACTATTAACATACAAATAAATGGCTATTTAACTTGCTTTTTTTTCCACTTGACAAAATTCATATTTTTTGTTATAATTATTTTCAGGAGGTAATGTTATGCCAAATGTTAATGTAAAAAGACTTTTACAGGAATTGGTCGTCCCTGAATTACAAGAGATTAAAGCCGATATCCGAGAAATAAAAGTAGAAATCAGACGGCTGGATGAAAAGATTGATTCAGGATTAGCACGGTTGGATGTTGAAATGCACTCTGATTTCAAACGACTGGATGAAAAGATTGAAATCAATCTTGAATTCCGCGACCGCTTTGCTGCACTTGAAGCTAAAGTTGCTGCATTAACCGCTGCCAGTTCACGATAATTTTTCATCTTTTTTCTTTTAACTACTGAATACACTGAACTCACTGAATTTTTATTTGACATGATTAACAGGATTTTATTCTTTTATCCTGTAAATTCTGTCAGAGTTTTCTTTTACCGACTGAAGTCAGGTATAAATTTTTACTCCCCACTTTAGTGGGCTTGTTTGTTTGTGTTTCAGAATTCAAAACCTATAGAAACTTTATGAATATTGCCGAGTTCACCAAAATATGTAAATGCGTAATCCAGGTTCACGTCTATTTTTTTCATATTTTCTTCAATATAACTTTGCTGATAGAATGTTTTAAGCCCGAGCCCGCCGGATATACCTGAAAATGTACCGGCAGCCTTTAGATCCTCATACCCACACCGCAGATTTACATTCGGGGTTATCCAGTACTCTGCACCTGCTTTAAATTTTATATCAGAATAAATCGGTTTTTCTATTTCAACAGATGTTTCTATTGGTATGTTATTGAATATATAATCTGTATAATTTGTCCCTAACCGGATTGTTGATGGCAGTTTCTGATTATCTATTTCAGGACCGAAATTCTGGAATGAAAGACCAAGCGAGAGATTGTTAGATTTATAAAGTACTCCAACATCAGCACAGAAGCCATCGCTTGTAACCTCATCATAATTCTGATGAACCTGTTTTATAGAGAGACCGGCTGTCAAATTATTTCTGATATTTCTTGCCCAGGAAAGTGTAAAACCAAAATTACTGCTGGATGCGGTTTCGCCAGTCGCACCTGAATCGTCGTTATATACTTCCAGACCTGTAAGCCCGAGATACAGGACAGCTAATCCGACTACATTTTCGCCTTTTTTGCCGATAGGTTTCGCAAACGCCAGCCCTGCTAATTTTATATTCTGAATATATGAAGAATACGCAGTTAGAAGTTGTGGTTTTGCAAGAGTTCCCAGCCCTGACGGATTAGAATATATAGAGTCAACTTTACCGCTATAAGCTACATCAGCACCACCAATTGCAGAAGCAGTAGCAGCTGGGTTTATCCGCAAAAATTCAGCAGTCGGTTCTGTAGCATAAAGGCAATGAAAAATGAAAAATGAAAAATGAAAAATGAAAATCCAAAATCTAAAATGTTTCATTTTCGGCCTTTTAATGTTAAAATACTACTCGCTAAAAAATTGGTAAAATCTTTTCTGGAACTTGATGCTTGTGCTTCAATATAATTTGCTCCAATACTTGTTCCACTCCGTAATAATTGTTTGCCAATTACATCGCAAGTTCTATCTTTAGGCAGATTATCTATAAACTTTATCAATTTTAGAATATACTGATAAATCCGTTCTTTGAACTCTTTTTTGAATTTTGCTTTGTCATTTTCCATTTTTATTTTTTAATTTTAATTTTTATTCATCTTGCCACCATTATTGTTTTGAGTTTGCTTTTATCGTGCCCGATTTCAACTTTATAGAAATACAATCCATTACCGACATCCGATAAGTTCCACTCATATGGTGAGGTATCAACATTTTCATCTTTGATTAAATTACCAGCAATACTGAATATTTTTATATTTGCTTTTTCACCAGTTGAGTATTGAAACGCAATTTTTATGCTATTAGATTTTGCCGGGTTTGGACAGGCATAAACGGTATCGTTAAATGTGTTTGATTTCTCAACACTAAATTTGTATGTTTCAGTCCAATGTTTACTGTTTTTAGCGACAAGTTGTAAATTAACTTTATACTCGCCAGTCACGGTTAACGGCGGGACATTTATTCCAAAAGTTTTGCCGTTGACTACAGGTGTGGTTTTTATTTGTCTGCCAAGCGGGTCAGTTAAAGCAATTGCTGATTTTGAGGTATCTACGATAACATCTTTATCTACGACTGAAACAACAACAGATGAGACACCGGCAGAGACGGTTTTATTTTTAGGTGGTGAATAAGTGCCAACCACAATGTTCCCTGTTCCTGTGGCTGTTGTGCCGGTTTCTTCTTCAGCATTAGCAGGCGGTTCTTCACGCATTATTGTAATATTACCCCACATCGGCTGGGTATTTCCGTAGGCATCAGTTGCAATTCCGCCGTAATCACTTATAGCCGAGATTGTATATGTGTAAATACTGTCAGGCAATAATTCTTCATCGTCAGTTCTACCATCCCATGATTCTTCCCAACTGCCCGCAGCACGGTAGAAACCGAGTGTTGCAAGTGGTGTATATCCATCAGATGGCGCAGGAATCCCAGAACTATCATACACACCCGTAAATGTCACCCCTTTTTGATACACATTGATTGTAACATATGCGGCACCGGTAAGAGTGTACTTGAATGTTTTCTCACCAATATAATCAACAATAGGGTTTGCTGAAAATTCTGTTAATTTCAGTGTTCGCATTATTGTGATATTGCCCCAGATAGGGTGGTCATTCCCGTATGCATCAGTTGCGATACGTTTGTAATCATTCACTGCAGATATAGAATATGTATAGATACCATTAGCGAGTGGTACACCATTCTCATCGTAACCATTCCAGCCTTCTTCATAGTTACCTGCGGCACGGTAGTATTTTATCGTTTTATACAGTTTAGCGCCTGCTGATGGAATGGCTTCTCCATATGTATCGCTATTGGGATTAGTATCTATTCCTGTGAATGTCGCACCACCTTGATAAACTTTTATAGTAACATTAGCAGCGCCTGTGAGCCGGTATGAAAACGCATCTTCTTGATTCTCATAATTAGTGATTGTATTTGCTTGAAGTTTCATTATCCTTAAAATATCTACAGGGATTGAGAGCCACCTGGTTCCACGGCGACCTGTTCTGGGCATCGGGTCGCTAGGATCGCTGACTGGCGGGTCTGTATCCGTCGGGTCAAATACTACCCAGTGTTTATCATATGCATCTATAACAACTATATAAACATCGTTATCTACGATATTACCATTATCATCCCTGCAATCCCATTCATCAGTATTCCACCAGGATGAGTCACCCATCTGTTGGCTTCTTGGTGTTTTATGGATTATAGTTCTGATTGGATTTTTATTTATTGCGGCTGGAAAACCAAAATATGTATATGAAGAATTATGCACGGCGGAATAACTTGGAGTAGTTGAACTCGGATAGATTTTCATTGTGACATATGAATCATCGAAAAGTTGATACTTAAAAAACCAGCCGGGCCCCATCCCGAGTTGCTCTTCTTCTTCCGAATTATCAGTGTAGGAGCCCCTTTTCAAATCATGAATGTACGGACTTAAATGCTGGTCGGCTGGTGAAGGATTGGTACCTGTCCATGTCGGTCCCCAATTCGGCGTCCAAGTTTGCCCGCCGTCAAAACTGACCTGAACGCAATACCTGAAATCACCAAGCCGGTCGCCGATATAATGTCTCGCTTCCGTTTGAGTTGTCTCGGCAAACGGTTCCCAGTTGTTTGACGATAAAAGAGTGCCGGAAGAATACCAAAATTTATATATTGGCGTAATATTATTAACTGATTCTTCGGCCTTGATTGTAATGACATTGCTGGCTGTCTTCGGGTCAAAAACTAAACTTTCAACTTGGACAGATTTACCTGTAGAAATTGTAGACTGCGCTGGTGTCATTATTGCGACACTCCCCCACATTTGCTGAATGCTACCAGATGCATCGGTCAAGATTCCCTTATACTCGCTAACTCCAGAGATTGTATATGTGTATATGCCATTGGGCAGTGGGGTGCCATTATCGTCAAAACCATTCCAACTTTCTTCATAGCTACCGGCAGCACGGTAGAATTTCAGTGTTTTTAACGGTGTAAAACCTGCCGAAGGTATCGGCTCACCGTAAGTTGCACTGGTGGAACTGGTATCAACGCCTGTAAATGTTACACTACTTTGATAAACCTTGATAGTAACTTTTGCAGTACCACTCAAAGTGTATTTGAATATATTTTCATCAACATAATCGCTCACCTGGTTAGCTGAAAACTCTGTCAACTTTACGCTTCTTGTAATGGTAACATTGCCCCACATCGGCTGAACGTTTCCGTAGGCATCTGTCAGTATCCCGCTGTAATCACTGACCGCAGAAATTGTATATGTGTATATGCCATTAGGCAGTGGAGTACCATTATCATCAAAACCATTCCAACTTTCTTCATAGCTACCGGCAGCACGGTAAAATTTCAGTGTTTTTAATGGTGTGAAACCTGCCGAAGGTATCGGCTCACCGTAAGTAGCACTGGTAGAATTGGTATCAACACCTGTAAATGTTACACTACTTTGATAAACCTTGATAGTAACTTTTGCAGTACCACTCAAAGTGTATTTGAATATATTTTCATCAACATAATCGCTCACCTGGTTAGCTGAAAACTCTGTCAATTTCAGTGTTCGCATTATTGTGATATTGCCCCAGATAGGGTGGTCGTTCCCGTATTCATCAGTTGCGATACGTTTGTAATCATTTACTGCAGAGATAGAATATGTATAGATACCATTAGCAAGCGGAAGCCCATTATCATCGTAACCATTCCAGCCCTCTTCATAGTTACCGGCAGCACGGTAGTATTTTATCGTTTTAACCAGTGTAGCGCCTGCTGATGGAATGGCTTCTCCATATGTATCGCTATTGGGATTAGTATCTATTCCTGTGAATGTCGCACCACCTTGATAAACTTTTATAGTAACATTAGCAGCGCCTGTGAGCCGGTATGAAAATGCGTTTGATTGATTAGCATAATCTGATATTGTATTACTTTGAAGTTTCATTATCCTTAAAATATCTACAGGAATAGAGCCCCACCAGTGACCTCTTCTACCGCGTGTAGTTGTAGAGATAGTAACAGTAGCAGGTCCTGGAGATTCCGCGGCATTATCCGTAGGGTCAAATGTGATATAGTGCCTGTTATACGCATCTATTGAAACAATATAAATCCCATTATTTACTATTGTGCCGGAATCATCCCTGCAATCCCATTCGTCGGTATTCCACCATGATGAGTCAATCAATTCCATACTTCGTGGTGTTTTATGGATTATCGTTCTTATTGGTGCTGAAGATATTACAAGTGGATATCCAAAGTATGTTGTTGAACTAACCTGTGTACAGGGTGGATAGATTCTTATTGTTACATATGAATCATCAAAAAGTTGATACTTAAAAAACCAGCCGGGACCCATCCCAAGTTGTTGCTCTTCTTCTTCATTTTCCATACCATAACTACCCCGTTTCAAATCGTGGATATATGGACTTAAAACTACCTGTCCGGGTGCGGTAGATGTATTACCAGTCCAGGTATCGTCAGGTGTCCAATCCCCAATAATTGTTTCGGTATCAGTTACTATATCAAACCGATGTTGAGCAAAATACCTGAAATCACCAAGCCGGTTGCCAATATAATGTCTGACTTCTGTCTGTGTGGTTTCAGGAAGTACCTCCCAGTAGTTTCTTGATGCAAGTGTACCTGAAGAATACCAAACTCTATATACAATTATTACATCTGTATTTTCTGCTGGTGGCACTTCAGGATGGATTGTAATCACATTGCTGTATGTTTCGGGCTCGTAGACGATATCTTCTATTTCAGCAGCAGAGAGGCAGGTTAAAGGTAAAAGGTTAAAATTAAAGGTTAAAATTAAAATTAAAATCAAGATAGAACGAATTTTTTTGAACATCTGTTCTGCAATAATTCGGGCTATTTGGTTTTGTGGTAATTTCTGTACCAGTTTGATTATTTGCAAGGCAAATTTATATGTTCGTTCTTTTAGGTCTTGCATATTTTAACCATAAAGTCAGGTTAAAGGTTTAAATGACAGGTTAAAATTAAAATAAAATCCAGAATTTTACCCTTTAACCTTAAACCTTTAACCTCTTATTTATACCTTTTATTTTAACCTTTAACCTGCCTCTTTATGTTTATACAGAATAAAATCACGCACCTGTATTGTATCGCCGGGTCTGCCGTAGACGGTTATCTGCTCGCTTATATAATTACCTTGCGGATAAACACTCGGTGCTGACGAACCTGATGCTTCTAATGTGTATGCTTCTGCTAATGGGTCGCCTTTGAATGTCCTGACTGCTTTGATAGTTAGCGTATATTTTCCATTAGGATCGGTTGTATCAGAGCCGGAATATCCGAGTGCGATAACTCTGGCGTTTGAAAGTGCGCCTAAAACTCTAATTTTGCCGTCAGATGTTTCTGTCCCGTAATACACCTTCCCAACAAATTCTACTGTATCTTCAAATGGACTGCGTTCGCAGCCGGCAAAAAAGACAGGAAGTAGGAAGTAGGAAGTAGGAAGTAGGAAAAGGTAAAAAATTTTTTTCATAGTTTCCCTTTAACTATTTTAACAAAAAAATTATAATTGTCAATTGAAAATCACAAATAACACATCACGAATATCATCACGAATGTTCCCGAATAAGTATTCGGTTGTATTCGGGTTGGTATTCGGGAGATATTCGGGAGTTGTTATTCGCGATATTATCTGAATATCCCCATATCAAATGTAAGCCCGTGTGATTTTACTTCACTGATGAATGATGGGATAACACCTGTTGTGTTGAACTCGCCAAGCACACGACCTGTAGTATCAATTTCTGTTTGTTTATACACAAAAATATCAGCAAGCGTAATTGTATCCCGTTCGGTTCCTGTTATTTCAGTGATATGTGTAATTTTTCGTGTTCCGTCGGCAAATCTTGCTATCTGAACAATTACATTGATTGCAGATGCAACCTGGCTTCTGATTGCTGAGGTTGGTAAATCCATTCCCGCCATTAATACAAGTGTTTCTAACCGTGACAGACAGTCCCGTGGGGAGTTCGCGTGGATAGTCGTTAACGAGCCATCGTGCCCGGTATTCATTGCCTGAAGCATATCTAACGCCTCGCCACCACGGCATTCACCAACAACGATTCTATCAGGTCGCATACGGAGCGCATTTATCACAAGCCGTCTGATAGTTATCTCGCCTGCACCTTCAATATTAGGCGGTCTGGATTCAAGCCGAACCCAGTGTTCCTGTGGAAGTTGTAATTCAGCCGCATCTTCAATTGTTACAATCCGTTCTGTTGATGGAATAAAACTGGAAAAAATATTCAGCAGTGTTGTTTTGCCACTACCGGTACCGCCGGATATAATTATATTTTTTCTTAACTGAACACAGATTCTCAAAAACTCAATCATTTCCGGCGTAAGTGAACCAAAATTTAATAAATCTTTGAATGTGAGCCGTTCTTTAGAAAACTTGCGAATTGTAAGGCAGGGTCCTACAAGTGATAATGGCGGAATAGTGGCATTCACACGGGAGCCGTCTTTCAGCCGTGCATCTACAAGTGGTGAGGATTCATCAATTCGTCTGCCTAATGGTGTAACAATTCGTTCTATCACATTCATCAGTTGCTGGTCTGTTGTAAATTTTTTAGTGGTCAAAAATATCTTGCCTGCACGTTCTACATAGATTCTATCCCGACCGTTGACCATTACTTCTGTGATTGTCGGGTCTCTCAAAAAATCTTCAAGTGGACCTAAACCTAACGCCTGGTCTAAAACCTCCATCACAAGCCGAACCCTGTCAACTCGTGCGGTAAGTTTTTCGCCTTCTGTATTGAGGATTCGTTCTATTGCTTCCTGAACAATCTGTCTGGTTTCTATCTGTTTCTGTTTATCACCGCTCGGTGCGAGTTCAATCCTTCGTTCTTTCATTTCTTCAACAAGTTTGTTATAAACCCGCATTTTGACTTCTTCTGATGGTGGCAGAAGTGCAGAAGTGGTAGTTTTTGTAATTTCTATTTCTTTTTCTTTGCGGGTCAGTCGGTGTTCTTTTCGCGCCTGTTCCATCGCAATTTTTAACCCGACAAATAACCCAGCACCTTGTTCGGCAGAATTGGTTTCTTCAACAATAGTACTGACTATTGAAAATACACCTTTAGAAAAACCAGACCGGCTTGATGCTGTCACAGCAGGAACCCCTCGGTTTATAGAAAGCACTGCGGTATCCGGGTCAAACGGGATAAGCCATGTCGGGCGCTGTTTGAGATACTCGGTGATTTGGTCAACACTTAACCCACCAGCGATATCTGCTTTGTTTAATACAATTTTTAACATCTGTGTTGGATAGTGATTTATCAAAAACTGTTGCCAGACTTTTTTGGTATGATAGAGTGCTGCAAGTTCAGGTGTAGTAACCAGAACAACTATATCAACATTGTCTAAAATTGCGATTTGTAACTCTGTAAAACTACGGCCTATATTAACTATTACATAGTCATAGACGGTCGCAAAAAAATTGATTGTTTTTTCAGCATAACGCGGCAGTATTTTTGTAGCATCGGTTGATTCAGCAACCGCAGCCAGGAAATCAATCCCGGAAGAATGTTCTACCACATAGCCCTTCAGCATCTGGGCAGATAGTTTATCAATAACAGGCAACAAATCCAGCAGTGATTTCGTCTGTGGAACAGCCAACAGTAGTGCAATCTCGCCTGCCATTGCAAAATTAAAATCAACCAGTGCAACCCGTTTTTTTGTCTGTGATTTTAACGCAATCGCAACATTTATCGCAACCAGTGTCTGTCCAACACCGCCTTTAGAACCCATCACAGCAATTACTTTGCCCATAAAATCAATTAAAAATTAAAAATTAAAAATTAAATACCTTTGGATGTTTTAACTATTTTGCCAAGTATCTTTTTAAATTTAATAACATCTAATGCAAATTTATAAGTTCTTTTATCAATATCAATTTTTAATTTTTCATTTTGCATTTTTAATTGCCTTATTTTGAAAATACGCCCACTGTAGTCGCACCTAAATTAACAACTGTGTGGTCATTTAAGCCGCGAAGTGCTAACCGCAAAACACCTTTCTCAGCAGCTAAGACAAGCGCCTGTGCCTCAAAAGGTGTTACCGCAAGTGTTACCGTAGGCAGTACATCTTCCGTCGGTGTTGATATATCACCACCTGTGAACCCTACGGATGTTTGTGTTCTGGTAGATGCCGCACCGATAATATTTTGTTTATACGCAAGCACAAGTACATTTTGCAGAACTGTTACCGCTTTTTCCTGCTCGTCTAATGTGCATAAAACATCTACATAGTTGCCGGGTTTTATCAATTCTGCAACGCCACTGGCAACATCTACCGAAACGGATACAGCCCGTTTGCCTTCGGGAATCACTATAGCAAGCCCCGTATCTTTGCCGGGTGTTAATAGTTTAGTAGTAACGACCTGCTCACCTTGTTCAATAGGTACTGCGGTCGCATAGATGTTCATGCCGTCTTCATTCACAAGTTGCGAGACCGATTCAAGTGCTTTTGGCATTTTGTAGGCAGCAGGCACTTTGATAGTATCAACCATATAGTCCTTGAGAAGCGTTCCTTCGGCAATATAGCCTCTTGCAACAAGCACCTCGGTCATCTGGGCGCCATAACGGTATTTCTGCTCCAGTGAACGAATCAGCCCGAACGATAAAATAACAGCAAAAAGTCCTAAAATGACTGCAATCAAAATTATTCTTTTGCTCTTCATTCAACACCTCCATTAACGGCAAATTCTAAATCCTAAATCTGAAATCCGAAATTTCAATGAAACTCCCCGCAGCAATTTACGTGGTATTTTAAATGTAAGCATTTGCTTACATTTTGTATGGGAATCCCAATGTTATAGATCCCCACCGGAACCTGTTGTCCATTCGGCATTCTGTCTCTCTGGCTCGCTGTTTTTATGTTCCTATTTTTATTTTACAAGAATTTTTTAGATTTGTCAAGTTTCTGATTCTAAAGCCGATTGGGCGTATTTATAATAAAATAAACTACGTTCTGACTTGTTTTTTATTTCTTTCCGCGGGATTGTGAGCACATTCATGCCTTTAGGAACATTAAACGATTGCTCTACAAAAAGTTTGATAATTGCAGCAGGTACCGAGTAGAGAACATCAAACGGGTTTTGTTCTTTTTTGCCTTCTGAAATTTCTTTGGTTCTGTTAAATGTTCGCTGAAAATTATCTTTGATAAGTTGTATAATTTTTGCGACATTTGGCGGTAAGGAATGAAGTTCTACTTTGTCAATCGGCAGCGTCCATAAATCTATTTCTTTCAGTTTTTCCAATTCCTCATCGGTTAGTTTTACAGGCGGTTCAAAATAAACGAGTTTTAGATTGTAAGGTATCCCAGCATACAGCGTATCTGTGAGTTCCATTGTCATCGGCGTTCTGTATTCTATATCCGTGTTGACACCATTATAAAAAATACTGTATCCTTTGTTAATATAACTATCTGTAAGTTGATTTACGAGCCACCAAGAAAGACAACTTTCCCACGGTGCAAAACATGGACCGAACTCTTTAAACAACAAATACCTGATATTGTCACAGGAGATATTTATAACATTTTCTATTTTTGACAGTTCTTTATAGAAAGTGGACTTGCCACTGCCAGCCGCACCGATTGGTATTATTAAAACCGGCTTTTTGTTTGTAAGCGGTTGGTTGACCCAGTTCGGATTGTTTTTTGAAGCGTGTTGAATGAATGATTCTATATGCTGAATACCGGTTTGGTATAATTTCTGTAAATCAAAACCGGTAACTTGCGATTCTACAATTGCTAAAAAGGTATTCAGAATACTGTAAGGACTTAATCTGAAACAGTTAGAAAAATTTTTTAGTGTCTCAATCGCTTTCTCTAAACTCGGTTTGTTTCTTATCCGAAAAATTCCACGACGGGAATTTACTATAAAAACAGGAATATCATAGATGTTTCGTGCTAACCGCATCGCTTTCAGTGTGTCTTCATTAGCAAGTGTTGTTTCAACAATACTATGCAATGAAATATAAACATCCTTTGTAAAAAGAACTGAATTGTCATCTTCTATAATCTTGCCTAATTTTTCAAGCCCATATGTATTAACCAGTTTTCTTAATAAATCCCGTGTCTCACTGTGCCGTTTGAATTTTTGCTGTTCCATAAATAATTGTGTTTATCTCCTTCTTTATTAAAAGTGCCAGATTTTTTTTGTCCTGCTCCGGCAGAAATGCTGCATCAACACCATTAAATATGATTTTGACTAAATCATCTAATTCAAACCCGAGATGATTAACTAATATATCATATTCATGTGTTAAATCAATCCCGCTTACCGACCTATCGTCAGTATTCACCGTTACTTTTAAGCCCTGATTGTAAAACTCTTTGATTGGATGTGCTTCTAAACTTTCTACAACCTGCGTCTGGATATTTGATGTAATACACATTTCAATTGGTATTTTTTTTTCTTTAACTATATCAATAAGTTTCTCGCTGCTTTTAGAAAGATGAACCCCGTGACCTATTCTGTCAACTGGTATATCAAAAATTTTTTTCATCCCACTCCCCATCGGTGTTTCACCAATATGACAGGTAAGCGGTATTTTGTAACTTTTTGCTTTTTTAAGAAATTTGATAAACTTTTCAGTTGGATAATTTACCTCATCACCCGCAAGGTCAACTCCGACAACACCTTTATCTGAATATTTTCTGGCAAGTTCAACCGTCTGCCAGTTTTCGTCGTCTGTAATCATCCGATAGCAACACAGTATTGCGTTTGCTTTTATCTTGAAATCTCTTGAACCCTGCTGTAAGCCGAATAATGCTTTTTTTACAACCTCGTCCATTGGAAAATCTGCTGTTGACTGAAGTGCAGGCGCAAACCTGGTTTCAAAGTATTTTATATTTTCTGCTTTACAATCTTCACATAACTGATAGGCAATCTTTTCAACCGCTTCCGGGTTTTTTAATAGCGGATAAAAAAAATTAAAGACCTTCAGAAATTCAGCAAGAGACCGACAGTTTTTGGAAACCTGAACATATTTTTTGAGTTCGTCAGGATTTGGAGTTGGCAATTTTATATTCTGTTTTTTGGCAAGTTCTAAAATTGTTTCAGCCCTTACAGAGCCATCAAGATGACAGTGCAGGTCAACTTTCGGTATTTTCTTAAGCAATTCTTTTATATCCATTTAGCGATATTTATTCATTAGCATCTTGTGGTGGTAATTGTTCTTCTGATTTTATCGGCTTCTTCGTTTTTTTTATAGGCTCTTGTTTTTTGGGTTTTTTTGTTTTTTGACCTTTTAATTTGGCGATTTTTTCTTTTGCTTTTTCTGCTTTTTTAGAATCCGGGAAGGTATCTATAACCTTCTGATATTCTTCTATCGCTTTCTTGCTATTATCTATTTTTTCATAACAAACTGCTAACTCAAACTGGGCATTGACCGCTTTTTTTGAGTCAGGATATTTTTCTAATAGTTCCTGATATGTTTTGATTGCTGTTTCATATTTTTCTTGCTTTTTTTGATAGATAGAACCTATCTGCAAATATGCATCAACTGCTTTCTTTCGTTCAGGAAATTTATCAATTACCGCCTGGAATTCTTTTAATGCTTCCTCGTATTGTTTCAGTTTCAAATAGCAAGTACCGATGTTGTATTGGGCATCGGCTGATTCTTTTGTCTCTGGAAATTCTTTTAGAAAATTCCTGTAGGATTTAATCGCATCCTCATACTGTTTCCCTTTTTGGAGTGTTTTTGCTTTTTTGAACAAATCTATTTCCTCCTTCTCAGAAAACAGAAACCCACAACAAAAAACTGCCAACACCAAGCCAACAAAAAACTTTTTCATAATCCCCCCTTGAACGGAAATTAAAAATTAGAAATTTCTTTTGACTGGATTAACAGGATTTTATTTTTTGTAATTATTTGTTTTATTTCAACCATAACTTTGTCTATTTTGGGAATAAGATGGTCTATACCCGGCACATCAGTATCAATAACCAAAACCGGTATTTTAGATTCTCGCAATAATCTATCTCTGTCATCATACAGATATGTTTTCTCCATCTCTTCACGGGATACCAGATGGTCGTCGGTGCCTTTAGCAAGTGCTGCTTTATGTCTTGCTACATTTCTTGCCCAGCAGGTTTCAAACGAGCAATCAATATAGAGGATTATTGAATTATTCAAAACCTGTTCTGAAAAATTTGTTAGTGCTTTAAAATAGTTCTGCCTTGAGAATTCTATAAATACTGCACAGTTATCTTTTTGTAATGCGAGAACATCTTTATCAACCTGTTTCAGAATGTCATTCCAAACATTGTCGTCAGTAACCAGATAGCCGCCGTCAGCTGTTTTTTTACAATGTACCCAATTGCCCGTTTTTTCATCTGCCTGAAAAATAGCCCATAATTTTGGAAAGTCATCAACCCTGACAAAATCGTCAAAAAACTTTTCTTCTTTCAGTTGGGCAGAGATCCGTCTGAAAATTTCGGATTTGCCACAGCCTGGTCTGCCTAACAAGAAAATGTTTAAGCACTTCATTAACCCATAACCTCCATTCGCTACGCTCACCCCCGAATAAATTCGGGGGCTACATCTGACTTAGTATTCCAATTTATGTCGTCATTATATCCTTTACATATTCTGCCTCTTTTTTCATTATCTCGCTTGTATTCAAAAGTTCATCTACTTCTCTAACCGCTGTTTCTAACACAACAATTTCTACTTTTTTCTTTCTGAATACTTCAAAAAGATTTTTCAGATTCTCTTTTTTTAGAAACCCGGATTGATAATGTAACGGCGGATGAAATTTTTTTACAACCGGAATATAATCGTTGAGATGAACCTGCGAGATATATTTTTCAGGGATTGTATTCATAATGTTTTCAGGCGGGTTGGGAACCTGGCAGCCTGCATCAGCCCTTGTGAACCAGTGCCCGATATCAAAACAAAATTTTATCGTTTTACCGCGGGAATCAATCATCTCAAGAATCTCAAGACATTCTTCAATATCAACAAGTATAGAATCAAACGCCGTATTGTTTTCAAGATGGAACATTATCCCTTTTCTGTAAGTATACGGCACCAGGTCTCTCAGCGACTTCAACAGGTTTTCTGTAACCTGTTTTCTATACAGCCCAACTGCCTGATAAAACGGCACACTGCCGGGATGCATCACAATATTTATACAGTTCAGTTTGGCAGCAAAATCAATATACAGTTTCAATAATCCAACCGCAAGTTCCCTGTCCTCTTTTTGAAATGCACACACAGCAGCACAGATATATGTGTAGGGCAGATGAAGTGAAAGTGTAATATTTTTTTTATAGGCAGTTTTTTTTGCTTTTAGTACCGCCGACGACGATATCTGTAAAAATGGATTGGGTATCCCGCCATCAAGTTCAACATGGTCAAGCAATACATCAGCGGCAACATTTATCTGATTTACAATATCCCGCTTTGATTCAATCTGTACTTTTGCGTCCATATCCGCAACTGTGAGAGTCCCTTCTTTTAGTTTTCTCTTTTCATCGTCTGACAGAAAAGTAGTGTTTAACAAATTCGTAAAATCCCTACCTATTCGCATATCCACTCCTTTCTAAATTATTTAATAATTTTTTCTATTTTTTCTTTCAGCAATGGAATTTCATTTTTTATAACACTCCAAACGATTTCCCATTTCACACCAAAATAAAAATGAATAATTTTATCTCGCATACCTGCCATATTTTTCCATTCAATATTTTTATATTTCTTTTTAAAATCAGTTGAAATATTTTTTGTGGCTTCTCCGATAATTTCAATATTACGAACAACTGCATCTTGTGTTTTCATGTCCCGTAGAAATTCATCATATTCTTTATTTTCTGTATAACTTTTAATTTTCTCAATAGCCTCAATGATATCTTTTAAAAATTCTTTTTCACTTCTTTTAAACATAAATAACACTCCTTTTAATTTCGTCTTTAACCTCTTTTATTCTTATGGTTTCTATACTTATAGGAGTCAGTATTTCAACTTTTCTGTTAAATAGATTTTCAAGATAATTTGATAAATCTATAAATGTGTCATAAAGTCCTTTAAAATTTTCACCAAATTTGTTTAATTCAAATTCAACAAGAAAATCTATATCACTATTTTTTTTCTGTTCTCCTCTGACAAAAGAACCAAACAGTCCTATTTTTTTAATATTATATTTTTTCAACACTTTTTTGTGTTTTTTCAATGTTCCCAAAATTGCTTTATCTGTAAGTTTTTTTGCTCTCATTTTATATACCTCCCAACTAATGGTTTTAGTTTTTTTAGTGTTGTCTTGTTAAGTGCTTTCGGTTGTGTGAAAATCGCATTTTTTACGGCTGTCGCACATCTACATTTTCTTTCTTTTTTCAATTCGGGCAAAATCGCCTTAACTAACCGCTTGACATTATTTGAATTCGCAATAAGATTTTCAATAACTTTTTCTATCGTTACTTCCTCGCCTTCCTTCCAGACATCATAGTCGGTGACAAGCCCGATTGTAACATAACATATTTCTGCCTCGCGGGCCAATTTTACCTCGGGCAGTGCCGTCATACCAACAATAGAAAAACCAAGTTTTCTGTTCACCTCTGATTCCACCTTCGTTGAAAATTGCGGTCCTTCTATACAGACATATGTTCCACCTCTATGCACGGAGATACCAAGTTCTTTCGCCTTATTATAAACAATCTCTGAGAGAACAGGACAATACGGCTCGTCAAATGCGATATGACCGACGACACCATTCCCAAAAAATGTATTCGGTCTTAGCCGTGTTCTGTCAAACAACTGGTCAGGAATAAAAAAATCTCTGGGTTTTATCTCTTCTTTCAGAGAACCACAGGCAGATGCAGCAATTATTCTTTCAACCCCAAGTGTTTTAAGCGCATAGATATTCGCTTGTGAGTTTACTTCCGTCGGTAAAAATCGGTGACCTTTTCCATGTCGTGGTAAAAATGCACATTTTATCCCTTCAAGTGTGCCTATAACAATACTGTCTGATGGCTTCCCAAACGGCGTTTTTAGCTTTACCTCTTTAATATCTTTGATTCCATCAATTTCATAAACACCGCTACCACCAATAATCCCAACTTTTACATCATTCATTCTTCCCCCAGAATAATAAGAAATTCTTTCATAATCTCATATAATGAAACACCCGAACTTCTTGTTTTGAACTCTGCTGCCTTTGGATGACCACCGCCTGAAATCTCGCCTCGGTGCCCAAATTTTGAAACCAACTTTTCTACAAGTTGTGTTGCAATGTTGCCACAGTGAATTTTATCAGTATTCGCTCTGAATGAAATATGAACACCGTTTTTTTCGCCAAGCCAGTTGAACATAACAAGCACACAAGGATTACCCAATTCGTAGAGTTTCACAGAACCAACCATCGGCATCAATGCAACATTGTTTCCGACAAACAGGTAGATATTTACTCCATCAAGTTTATTGAACAAGGCAACATTATCAAACATATTTTTGGATTTATTCCAGTCGTCTAAAAAACACTGATATATTTTTCTGGCAATATTTTTATAGAGCATTTGCTCTATATGTTTTGCCGTCGGAATATAGAGCATTTGCTCTATAAAGTCGTCGGGCGAACTGTAATCTTTCGCTTTCAGATTAAGCAGAGTGTCAAATGCAAACTCAACCTGTCTTCTATTTTTAAGTTCTGGAATTCTATCATTATAAAAATACTGAAACCCACCGCCGGAAAGTGCGAAATAAAATTCAGCAATTTGGTTTAATACTGTTGTTTTTTCTCGCTGGTTGACTTCAAACATCGTCGGACGGGAAGATATTTTCTTGACAAGGTTCGGAAATTTTTTAATTGCATCGTCGTAAAACGGTTTGACAAATGGTGCGACAAAATCAGTTGCGGGCTCAATTGCCCAGTCGCCTTTAAGCCCAATCAAAGTCAAGAAATCATCAAGTTCGTCACGCAAACCCATTGCCTGTGAAACCATATTACACAAAATAGCAGCAGACGAAAGTGTATATTGCGGGATAGATGGATTAAAAACTAAACATTTGTTCGGATATTCACCGACAAGCGGGTGATGGTCAATAATTACAACATCTTTTATTAAATCAGGATACTCATTGTAATAACCCATTGTCGCTTTATCAACTATAATCAGTAATTCGTAATTTGTAATTCGTAATTCGGATTGAATCCGATGTTTTTCAAGTTCCATCGTCTCAGGAATACGATATATAATTTCAGCACCAAGTTTTTTTAATATTCTGTAAATTATAGCGCCCGAAGTCAAACCATCAGGGTCATCGTGAAAAAACACAAGACACTTTTTGCCTTTTATATTTTTCAATAATTCAACTATTCTCTTAAATCCGTCTGGTTTTTCTAACTGCTCTTTTACAAATTCAGAATAACTCATTAATTACCTTTTCGTCAATTTGTTTTCTTAAACTTGCAAGTCCTGCTTTACCTGATACAGTACTGTCTAAAACAACCGTTTTAGTCGGCACTAATTTCATAAGTTCTTTTTCTGACCTAATATATGCCTCTTCATAATCATCAGTTTTATAATATGTCTTCATCAAATCAAGCGGGACGATATGGTCGTCGTGCCTGTTCGCAAAGTCTACCTCGTACTGCGATGCATGGCTCACCTCTGAATGAATTCGGGGGCTACATTGTGATTTCTGAAATCTTGCAACATTTCTTTTATAACATTCTTCAAAAGTACTGTAAATGTATAGAATTAGTGAATCATTCAGAACATCTTTTGTAAAATTTTCAAATGCATGGCAGTAATTATCACGAGCAAACTCTATAAAAATAATTTTGTTGTCTGCTCTTTCTTTTTTTACAAGTTGGCATAACTCCTTCAGTGCCTCATCAACAACAGACCAGTCAGTAACAGCGAAGCCGCCATCTTTTAAAATGTGCCTTTTGAAGTCACTATCTCTCGCAAGTATCTCTTTTAATGTCAGGAAATCATCTCGCCGTGGACAAAAAATCTTTTTTTTCTCAACTATTTCTTTCAAGATTTTATAGACGACTGATTTCCCACAACCGGGTCTGCCTAACAAAAATACAAAATGTTTCATTCCTTGTTCCCACGTTCTCGCTAACGTGAGAATGATTATTTAAATATTCCCTTTATGTATGCTGTTTCCTGCTGAATAATATCGTCTCTGTTTTTTACCTGTTCAAGTGTTTTGAATGCGGTTTCTAAAACAATCACTTCCGGATTTTTCTCTTTTAGTATTTTCCAATAATTTTCAAGATTCGCTTTTTGTAAAGGACCGCGGGTTGTATGTAGCGGTGGATGAAAAATTATTTCTTTCGGTATATAATCGTTAAGATGCATCTCGCAGATAAACTCGTCAGGTATAATTTTTAATTTCTCTTCTGGATTCAATGGTATCTCTTTGCCTTTTTCGGCTCTTGTGAACCAGTGCCCAATATCAAAATTGAAATAAAGTTTTACACCGTTTGCACGAACTGCTTTTACAACTTCAATACAATCTTCCGGTTCGGCAAAGATATTATCAAATGCAACATTGTTTTCTATATGGAGTTTCAGTCCTTTACTTTCTGCGTATTTACCAACCTCGGTGAATGATTTCACAATCTGATTAAAAAATTGTTTCATATAAATATCAGAAACCATATAAAACGGTGCAGTGCCTGGATGCATAATAAGATATTTTGCGCCAATATCAGCTGCAAAATCAACATATACCTTCTGAAGTTTTACAGCAAACGAGCGGTCAAGTTCCTGCAAACTTGAAATAGAAGAACCGGCATTGGAGTAGGATAGATGGACGGAGAGTGAAATTCCGTTTGTTTCTGCCAGTTTTTTAATTTTTTTTCGTTGCAATTTAGAAAACTCAGGATATGGATTGGGCACATCGCAATCAAGTTCCAGATGGTCAAGTCCTAATTCTTTCGCTTTTTTTATCTGGAACTCAACACTTTCTTTGAACTTAATAAGCCCGAGTGCATTCATAGAAAAAAGCGTCAGGGTTTCATTAAGAATTTTTTCCTGAATATCCTTTTCCAAGACATCAAATACAAAAGTGTTTGTAAAATCCCGTCCAAGTTTCATCTGTTCTCCTTTTTTCTTATAAGCCATTCACGAAATGCTTTAAGACGAGGAAGTGATTCTCTATCTCTTAATCGTTTTGCTGACTCTTTACTTTATGTTTATTAAAAACCTTTGCAAGTAATTTTGCCTGTTTATAATCAAATCTTTTTTCCATAGCCAAGCCAGGATGGTAATTTTTTTTCACACCATTGACGATATTCTTTCATGGTCTTGAAAGCACGAAAATACGGTTCGTCATCTAAAACTGGCTTATATGTATGAATAAACGAATAGTTCAGTCGTTGTTTTAATGTTCGTTTAGAAGCTGCCTCAAAATCCTCAATCCAAGTTTTTATATCTCTATTCACTTTCTTCATTTGTATTTCTCTACTTTATCCTTTGTTACTCTTGCATAGAAGAATTTTGGTGGTTTTGTTTTTTTATTTCCGATTGTATAAGCGTTCAGGAATTTTTCTTTTGCCTCGTTGAATTTCTTTTCGTTTCCGTCAGTATGGAAAATTGCAAGTGGTTCATCTTTTTCCACTTTGTCGCCAACCTTTTTCTTTAAGTAAATCCCAACGGATGGGTCAACGATATCCTCTTTTTTCGTTCTGCCAGCGCCTAAAATGAGTGATGAAAGTCCAACTTCAAGTGCATTTATGTTTTCAACATAGCCCGATTGCCGACTGCATATTGTTATCTGCTTTTTACATTGTGGCAAAAGTGACGGATTATCAATCGCTTCTGGATTCCCGCTTTGTGCCTTTACCATTGCTTTAAGTTTTTCAAGCCCTTTTCTATTAGCAATTATCTCTCTCAATTTTTTCTTACCTTCGTCAGTTGTCTTAACAATTCCAGAAATCAAAAGCATATTACTTCCTAACTCAATACATAAATCTGTTAGGTCTCTTGGACCAACGCCATTTAAAGTATCTATTGCCTCTTTAACCTCTATTGAATTACCAATTGCATACCCGAGCGGCTCTTCCATACTGGTGATAAACGCTACCATTTTTTTACCTGCACCTTCGCCGATATCAACCATCGCTTTTGCGAGTTTTAATGCATCTTCATATTTTTCCATAAATGCGCCGGAGCCGGTTTTTACATCAAGCACGATTCCGTCGGAGCCAGCCGCTAATTTTTTTGACATAATACTTCCGGCAATCAAAGGAATAGAATCAACCGTCGCTGTTACATCACGGAGTGCATAGATTACTTTGTCAGCGGGTGCAAGTTGTGCGGTCTGTCCCATCAAAGCAAGCCCAATAGTATTCACATTCTGAATAAATTTTTCTTTGGTAAGCGAACAGGTAACACCTGGGATTGATTCCAGTTTATCAATCGTTCCACCTGTATGCCCCAATCCTCTCCCTGTCATCTTCGCAACCTTTCCACCACAGGCAGCGACAATCGGACCTAAAACGAGTGTTGTCGTATCTCCGACACCGCCGGTTGAATGTTTATCAACCTTGAAACCCTTTATACCCGATAAATCTACTCGTTCACCTGAATCAACCATTGCCATTGTTAAATCAGTAGATTCTCTTGCGGACATACCACGAAAAAAAACCGTCATCAAAAACGCTGCCATTTGATAGTCAGGGATTTCGCCTTTTGTAAAACCCTGAATAACAAAATTGATTTCCTCTTTTGACAATTCTGCGCCATTTCTCTTTTTGTAAATTAAATCATACATTCTCATAAAAGCTTTGCCGTCTGTAAATTAGTCCATTTGTACTAAATTACCATCGCTATTTTTTAGAAAATACCGTCCGATGGTTTCAAATCCAAAATTTTCAGTTGTGCTGATTCTTTTGTCTGCCATACATTTATTTCAAGTTGGAACGCGACATTTACTTTTTGTCCTTTTTTGAAATCAGCGGCTCGCCGGCCCAACTGCCAGCCAATACCGCCTATACCTATTTTATCATCCTTGAACCGCGTTCTTAAATGCGCTCCATCAATCCCAACACTTGAAAACTCGCTTAATACAATATCATTGAGTATAAAAACAGGGTAATCATTCCCAAATCCACAGGGTTCTAACAATTCAAGTTCTTTAATAAGTTCAACTGAAATCTCAGATGCTGATATTTCACAGTCAATTAAAAGTTTAGGAACAAGTATTTCGTCTGTAATTAAACTATTCGCAATAAACTTTATCCGTCTGATAAACTCATCAAGATTATTTTTAACTACTGTCAGTCCTGCAGCTTTTTTATGTCCACCGTACTTTACAACTATGTCTTTACATTTTTCTATCGCAGACACTATATCAAATCCTTCAATACTTCTGGCAGCGCCTATAGCCTCGTTATTTTCAAGTATAAGAAGGATTACCGGCTTGCCGAATTCTCTTAGTATTTGGTTTGCAGCAATCCCTGTAACACCATGCTGTAAATTATCTACCACAGTCACAAAAATTTTATCAGTTTCAATATCGTTTTGTTTAATCGTCTCATCAATAAAACTTCTTATATTGATTTTCTGTAAGTTTTTTCTTTTATTATTAATATCAAGAATTTCATCAAATAACTTATTGGCACGGTTTTTATCGGCAGTGTTAAGTAGTTCAAAAGATAAATCGGCTTTGCCATAACGCCCGGCGGCGTTCAAAAATGGAACTATAGACCATGAAATTTTTTTGGCAGTAAACGATTTTTTTTCAATCTGAAGATTCTTAACAATAGTATAAATTCCGGGTTTTTGGGAATTATACAGCATGGGGATACCATATTTAACAAAAACTCTATTCTCGTTGACCAGTGGAACTATATCTGCAATTGTGCCTAAAGCAACAAGATATATGTAATTTTCAATAAATCTCTGTTGTTTTTTCTCTTGCATTAAAACAAGATGTTCAAAAATTTCAGCAGTAACAATCGCATCACTTAACGCTCTATGATAATTTTTAATTTCAACATCTAAGTCCTTCGCCAGTGCATCAAGCCCGTGCGATCTAAACGGAAACAAGGCACGCGATATCTCAAGTGTATCTATAACTTCGTTAGGAATCTCTTCTTTTATTTTTCGGGCAGCCAGATATAAAAATGCGGTATCAAAATTCGCATTATGGGCAACAATAATTGCATCACCAAGAAATACTAAAAACTTTTTTATAACTTCTGTTATATCCGGCGCATCTTTACAATCTTCATCTGTTATCCCGTGAATTGCACTTATACTTTTTGGGATATGGGAATGTGGCTTCACCAATGTTGAAAATGTTCCTATCTGAACAAAATTTCTTATTTTAACCGCACCGATTTCAACTATCTCATCCATCAGCGGTGAAAGCCCTGTGGTTTCTATATCCAGCACAACTATATCTTTGGCAAAATATCTTGAGTACGAAAAAGCAAGTGCCTGAAAAAGTTTGAATGAGACACCGCAGCCGGCGAGTTCCTTGAATGGATATTGTTCGTTTGCCGATTTCGGGTCAATTACACAAAATGCATTCGGTAGTTCAGACGATGGGGGGGGCTCGTGATGGTCGGTAATTATCACATCAATACCTATAGATTTTGCAAACTCAACTTCGCTAACACCAGAAATTCCGCAATCAACAGTTATTATTAAACTAACATTTTCATTGCGATATTTTTCAATTATCTCTTTATGGAGTCCATACCCCTCTTCAGATGGGATATACCATCGGACATCTGCGTTTAATTCCGTAAGATATGAAACTGCGATATTTGTAGATGTAATTCCATCAACATCACGGTCTCCGTAGATAAGAATTTTTTCTCTGCTGTCTATCGCTTTTCTTATTCTGTTGACTGCTTTTTCCATATCCTTGAACAAAAACGGATTATAGAGGTCGGTAAGATGTGGCTTGATAAACTTTTTTAGTTCTGAAACGGTTTTTATACCTTTCTGGACAAGTATTGAGATGAGTATTTTTGAATAGCCTGTTTTTTGTGCAAGTTCATCAATAAGTAATTTATCAACTGATTTAATTTCCCATTTTTTCATTTTTTATCGTCTAACAATGTAAGCATTTGCTTACATTTCTTTTACAATCTCTTTAATATAGCGACACAACTGTTTTCCAACTTTTCTACCCGTTTCTATAACTTCCTGATGGTTTAACGGCTGTTTCAGAATTCCTGCTGCCATATTTGAAATGTATGAAATACCAAGAACCTTTATCCCGCAGTGATTAGCAACAATCGCTTCTGGCACGGTTGACATCCCAACAACATCCGTACCAAGAACTCGTGCCATTTTTATTTCCGCTGGTGTCTCATATGAAGGTCCTCTACCTGCGAGATATACACCTTTCTGGATTTTAATTTTAAGTTTTTTAGCAACTACTTCTGCCTTTTTTATCAACTCTTTATTATAAACCACTGACATATCAGGGAATCGCGGGCCTAATTTATCATCATTGGGTCCCATCAATGGATTATCGCCCATAAAATTGATATGGTCGGTAATGAGCATAATATCACCGGGTTTGAAATTTTTATTGACTGCACCGACCGCGGAAGTGATAATAAGTTTTTCTACACCAAGATATTTCATTAACCGCACAGGATATGTCACATCTTCCAGCGTATGTCCTTCATAGAAATGCAGCCGACCTGCCATAATAAAAACCTTTTTGCCTGATAATTTA
This sequence comes from Elusimicrobiota bacterium, assembly GCA_040757695.1. Taxonomy (NCBI): domain Bacteria; kingdom Pseudomonadati; phylum Elusimicrobiota; species Elusimicrobiota bacterium. The sequence goes on along the minus strand of JBFLWK010000007.1, from coordinate 24,979 downwards.
CCGATAACAACTTCGCCTTTGTGTCCTTCAACAGTGGATTTTGCAAAATACGGAATTTCGCTAAACGGAATGCAAACAATATCCAAACCCGCATCAGCGACAGATGACAAACCCGAACCGAGAATTAAAGCGACTTCCGGTTTTAATTTTGATTTACTCTCAATAAACCTTTTTGATTCGTCCAATTTTTCAATAAGTTCCATATTACCCCTTTATGTAATTTTTACTAAAATATCATTAATAACATCAGCAGCCTCGGCGGCGCGATCGGCTGCGTTTGATAGATGTCTGTAGATTTCCCGTTTTTTCAGAATATTTATTACATCGTTTGTCTTAAAAAGTTCTACCAAGCCTTCCCGATACCGATGCTCTACAAAATTTTCTGCCTTCCTTGCACGAACCAGATGCTCCGCACATACACCTGGATGCTCTTTTAACTGTTTAACCGCACAGACAATATCTTTTGTTGCACTATGTATCGCCTCAACCATTTTTTTAATATAGGTATCAGGCTGAATTTCAAAAAGCGTCATCTCTTCAACAGTTGATTTCGCATAGTCCATCATATCATCAACTGCACGAGATAACGCAAAAATATCCTCGCGGTCTATCGGTGTAACAAACGAACGGTTCAATTCATCTACCAGGATTCTGCGGACCTCATCCGCATTCTCTTCTGCTTCATTCACCTTTTTCCCGTTCTCTGTCGTCGGATTATTGATAAACTCCTCAAACAGAGCAAGTCCTTTTTCTACCTCTGCTAACTGCTCATTCATCATCTTATAGAAATCCTTTCGCTTGGGAAAAAGTTTTTCTACCAAATTCATCTTCCCCATAACACATCCCTCCTTTTCATTTTTTTTACCAGCCTAACAGTTTAATCCCATTTATCAACAGAAAATAAATACCAGCTGAAACACACGCGGTTGCCGGCATAGTAACAAGCCAGACAATAAAAATATCAAACGAACTACCCCATCTTACCGCTTTGACTCGTTCTGCTGCACCCGTTCCCATAACAGCGCCGGATATTATATGTGTAGTTGAAACAGGAAGTCCGAAAATACTTGCTAAATAAATCACACCTGCCCCAGAACCTTCAGCACAAAATCCATTTATAGGTCTAATTCTATAAAGATGCATCCCAACGGTTTGTATAACTGCTTTCCCGCCTAACGCGATACCAAGTGTAATCGCAAGAGCACAAGCAACTATAACCCATTTAGGTATAAAAACTTCACCTGTCGGTTTGTACAATCCAAGCACAATAAGTGAGAAGGTAATAATCCCCATTGTCTTTTGAGCATCATTTGTTCCATGAGATAATGCAAAACACATAGAAGAACAGATTTGCAAATATTTGTAAAGTTTGTTAATTTTAGGTGTTGTGGACCGTGACAAAAAATATGCCAATTTTGTAACAATAAATGCGCCAATAAGACCCATTATCGGTGCTGCTATAAGCACAATAAATATCGTTAATACATTATTCCACTGGACAATATCTAATCCTGCAGCAACAATACCGGCACCAATAAATCCACCGATTAAAGCATGCGAGGCGGAAATAGGGAATCCAAAAATCGTGCAGATTACATTCCAGCCTGCAGCAGATATAACAGTAGCAAAAATTATCACTATTCCATATTTATCGCCGGTAATTATCGTCGGGTCTATAATACCTTTCCCGATTGTTTTAGCAACTGCAGTTCCTAAAAAATATGCGCCGATAAACTCAAAAATACTCGCGAAAAAAATCGCTTTTGCCGGTGTAAGCGCTCTTGTTCCGATAACAGTTGCAACAATATTTGCGGAGTCATTGAACCCGTTGGAAAAATCAAATACCAACGCCAGCACTACAACCAAAATACCAATTAAAAGTGTCGTATCCATTTATGATATCTCCTTTTTAAAACTTTTTACTTATATAAAGGCACTGCTACTTCTTTTGGTTCTATATCAAATTTCTTTGAAAAATTCAGCACCGTCAATCCTATCAGCTCTTCGGTTACAGAGTCATATCTTGCGAAAATTCCATCTTCAATCTCTTCCCCAACAGCTTTCTGCGGCAAACCGAAACTCAAATACATTACATCTGCCATCTTATCGTAACTTATTGAGATTTTTTTCTCCATAGACAACCTCCTTTTTTTCTTTCCTAATTTTTTTAACAAAAAACGCAGTAATAACAAAGCCATCGCCATTAGTATGTTGGGCAATCAAAAGTAAGTATTTTTCACTCACAGGAGTTTCCTTAAAATGTTTGTAGTAATGCACATTGTCTTCCTCAGGACAGTAGTATATCAAATCCGGTTGTTGTATTGTTATGGTTAGTTTTGATAATTGATTATCCATCTCGGGATGTCTTTTTCTAATATGAACCCATTGAATCGCTGTAAGTCTTATTGTTTTTCCAGTTATTGATTTAACTTCAAAAATTATCATTTAATTTCTTTTAAGAAACTTGTTCCACGCTTAAGTTTTATATCAAATAATTCTGCAATTGTCTGGCCTAAATCTGCGAATGTTTTTCTGATACCGAGATTGACATTGTTTTTCAGTCTTTTGCCGAATACGAGAAGTGGCACATATTCTCGTGTATGGTCAGTGTGTATTTTATGCGTCGGGTCGCAGCCATGGTCAGCAGTAATGAATAAAATATCGTCATCAGCCATTACCGAACATATGTTCGGTAAGAACTCATCAAACTCTTTAAGTCCGTTGTAATACGCCACAACATCCCGACGGTGGCCCCATAGCATATCAAAATCAACGAGATTTGTAAAAACTAAAAGGCGTTCTTGTGTTCTTATGTTCTTATGTTCTTGTGTTAACTTAAGAACTTGAGAACTTGAGAACTTATGAACTGCTTCAAGTGTTTTTTGCATACCATCTTTGTTGTTTTCAGTATGAATCGCTTTTGTAATCCCGTGACCGTTAAAAATATCGGAAATCTTTCCGATGCTTATTACTTCTACACCGGAATTTTTTAATTTATCAAGCAATGTCTCTTCAGGCGGGTCAATTGCATAATCGTGCCTATTTGAAGTTCGCTTGAAATTTCCAGGAGTCCCAATAAATGGTCTTGCGATTACTCTGCCGATATTATGCGGTGCAACGAGCATCTTTCTGGCGATTTCACAAATTTCATAAAGCCGATTCAAGCCGAAAATTTTTTCATCCTCGTGTGCGGCAACTTGAAAAACACTGTCAGCAGAAGTATAGACAATCGGATAACCGGTTTTGTAATGTTGTTTGCCAAGTTGTTTTATTATTTCAGTCCCAGAAGATGCATAATTTCCGAGCGTTTTCGTCCCGATTTTTTTTTCATATTCGGCAATCAATTCCTTAGGGAATCCATCAGGATAAGTCGGAAGCGGTTTTTCTGTAATTATTCCTGCTATCTCCCAATGTCCAATAATTGTGTCTTTAGCATTAGAAGCCTCAGCCATTTCGCCGTAACAACCACCGAGGGACGAGGGACGAGGGACGAGGGACGAGGATACGAGATGGTAAAGACCAAGTTTTGCAAGATTTGGGAGATTGAAATCTTTCACTGATTTTGCGATATTACCAAGTGTGTCTGTTCCAACATCATTATATTTTTCTGCATCTGGCAATGCTCCAACTCCGACAGAATCCAAAACAATTAAAATAATTTTCATAATGGTATTTGTAATACAAGAAAATAACCGTTGAAATGATGTTTGATTTTGAAAATACTGAATTTTTCTAATCCTGATTTACCAGATACTATTTCTGTTTTTCTTAAGATATTTTTTTCTTCTTCATCAGTATGGCAAGGCAAAACAAAATTCAAAGTGTCATCTTTAATTTCTTGGTACTTTTTGGGATTCAAAATGTTCCCTTCGGCTTTAATTTCAGTCATTATCCGGAAACGAAGTTTCACAGATGCTTTTTCTACATTTCTAACTTTACTGAAATTTTGTTGTTGAGAAAAAATGGTTAAGAGAGTTTGCTTAAACTCTTCTGAAATTTTTTTACCACTTTCCTTTAATCGCTCTTCTAAAACCTGTGAAAATGACTGGCTTATCAGATTTTCTATACTAATCGTCTCAAAAAAACTACCATAAACGAGGCAAATTTTTACATAACTTTCTTTCCTTCCCCTGACAAGATAATATACATCTCTTACAGGCAATAAGAAAATATCATTACCTACCTTTTCCATCTGTTGTTTAATTATGCTATTCTCTCCAATAATAATCTCCTCAATATTTTTACTCCGGGAAGGTATAGTTGAATTGAAAGATGAAACAGTATAAGAATCGCTATCTTTTAATTCTATCAATTCACCGCCTGTAAATATTTTTTTATCTTTGTTGAGCCGAATCGCCATATCAGGAAAAATTCCATCATTTCTACAAGACAGTAGATTTTTATCAAATGGAAATTTATCCAATCTTTTGACCTTTTTTAAAAGATGTTTTTGCTGAACCAACGAATAAAAGAAATGATAAATGGAATACATTATTCTCTGAACAATTCTAATACTTTTTCTTTTTTACCGACGATGGGAGCAAAATCAACATCCCATACCGTTTTCAGATTTTTAGTATAAATATAGTCCTTATAAAATCGTATTACACTGTCTTCTCTGCTGATATGTTCTAAACGATTATTAATACACCTTATATTTTCTGAATCAATCTCAATCCCAATATATTTTCTTCCAAGTTGTTTAGCAACGATGAGTGTTGTTCCTGTGCCTGCAAATGGGTCTAATACGATATCTCCAATTTTTGTGGAAGATAGAATTATTCTTAACAAAAGTGCAACTGGTGATTGCTGTTTATGGAATCTTTCTCCATTTTCTTTTCTAATTGCCTCATCACCTGCAAAATATCCAGATGTCAACTCGCGAATATCGTCCCATATATCTGTAATATACATACCGTTTTCACGCTCATATTTATAAACTGGCGGTAAGGGTGGATTAATTCTGAGACGATTGAATACTCGAGGTTTTTTTCCTTTCGTTGCAAATGCTATAATCTGATAATGTTTGCCAAATTTGTTTAAACATGGAACTGCTGAACTTTTTTTCTTCCAAATAATAAGATTTTGTAAAACCCATTCTGCTTTACGCAGGCACTGCAAAATATATTCTGTGTTTTTTTCTCTTTGCATAAAATAAATTGCTCCACCATTAGAAGTTATTTTATAAATATTTTTGCAAACCTGTTCCATAATCTGCCAGTATTCCTGTTCTGGCAAATTATCATTCCATGAATTATATTCTTTATCTTGATTGAAAGGCGGATCTAAAAAAGTTAAATCAACACTTTGGCCTGGAATATTCTTCATTAACTCAATACAATCACTTTCAATAACCTGATTTATAAAATTATTTATTGATTTATTTTTAGCGGAGTAAGTAACAGTATTCTCTTTTATTAAATATTTTTGTTTTTTGCTTTTTTTATTTTTCATACAAATAGTCCTACTATTTTCATTTTATTAACATCCACGAGACCTCTGTCGGTCAGTTTTAATTCTGGAATTACAGGCAGTGCAAGAAACGAAAGCGTCATAAACGGGTCGTCCAGAACACAGCCAAGTTTTTGGGAAACTATAACAAGTTTTTCAAGTTCTTTTACAACCGTTTCAAGTGGTTTGTCTGTCATAAGCCCTGCAATTGGAAGCGGCAGTTTACCTAGAATTTTTTCGCTATCAGCGATACATAATCCACCACCCATTTTTACTATTTCTACACAGGCGGTAAATATGGATTTATCGTTAACACCGACGCAGATTACATTGTGCGAATCATGCGCTACCGATGAAGCAATCGCACCTTTTTTTAAACCAAAACCCTTTACAAAACCCTTGCCGATATTTCCTGATGCAAGATGCCGTTCTACAACAACCAACTTCAAAACATCTTTTTTTGTATCAGAAACCGCAAGTTTATTTTTTATACCCACAGGATAAATTTTGTTTTTCGTGATAATCTGGTATGGCACAATTTCTATTACTCTGACATTTTTTTTAACTGCCGGGATTCTGAAATCAGTTTCAGCAAGCCATTTGACATTTATTGAACTACGAAGCGACACATCAGCAAGTTTGACCTTTTTGCCGACATACTTGCCGTCAACCGCTACCAACTCACCACGCCTAAAAACCATTTTCGGCTTGATATTTTTCAGGTTATCTAAAATCACAATATCCGCCTGATAACCCGGCGCAACCGCACCGATTCTTGATAAATGAAAATACTCCGCAGTATTCAATGTTGCCATCTTGATTGCTACAACACCGTCAAGCCCGAGTGAGACTGCTTTTCTTATTACGAAATCAATAGAGCCTTCGTTCACCAAATCTGGCGGATGTCTATCGTCGGTAACAAAAAAGAACCGAGAATAATTTTTTTCATTCACGAGTGGAATTAATTCCTTAAGGTTTCGTTCTGAAGTGCCTTCTCTTATCATCACATACATACCTTTATCCAGTTTTTCTTTTGCCTCTTTATAGGTTGTTGATTCGTGGTCAGAAGCGATGCCTGCAGAAATATATGCAGATAGTGGTTTACCTGAAAGCCCCGGTGAATGGCCATCAATTCTTTTTCCTCTTGCAATTTTTATTTTATCAATAAGGTTTTCATCAATACCTACAAGCCCTGGATAATTCATCACCTCACCAATTCCAACAACCCATTTTTCAGTCAGAAACGGATACAAATCAAAACCGGTCAGTTTCGCACCTGCTGTTTCCATATTCGTTGCAGGCACACAGGATGGCAGCATAAAGAAGACATTCAGTGGCTGGTTTTTTGACGACTCCAGCATATATTTTATACCATCAATCCCTAAAACATTTGCAATCTCGTGTGCATCAGTAATAACGGATGTTACACCTTTAGGCACAACTGCTCTTGCAAACTCTGAAACGGACATCATTGATGATTCAATATGGACATGCCCGTCTATAAAACCTGGCGAGATATATCTGCCATTGATATTCAGTACTTTTTTTGCCTTGTAATTTCCGAACCCGACGATAAAACCTTTATGGATTGCCACATTTTCAGGATAAACTTCGCCTGAAAAGACATTCACCAATTTACCATTTTTTAACAACAGGTCAACCACTATTTCGCCATTTGCCGCTTTAATAATTTCTCTGATATCCATAATAACATCAGTGATTAAGTGATTATGTAATTAAGCGATTAAGTAAAAATCAATCACTGTCCTTATTCTTTTTTTAATTCTATAACAAATTTTTTTATTGCCTGAATCTGACTCTTGACATCCAAACCTGCTTGTTTCAGCACTTCACCGCCGGGACCTGAGCCCAAAAAGATTCCTTTCTTGAATGGATGCAACGAAAACTCACGCCCTTTTTCGGACAGCAGATGTTCGTACATCGTATCTATTGTAAAACCTGTTACTGCCATTGCGTTTTGCTTGAATTCTATCGGTAAAATCTCATCTTGCTTTTTTTTCGACAGATATGAAAACAATTCCGTGCTTGAGATATATAAAATATTCACATCTATTTTTTCTCTGTCTAAAATCTCAACGACATTAGGCAGTTCAATCCCAACTTCGGCGCCTTGATACAGGATAGTTGCTTTTGATTTTTTTGCCCGACGGATAGAGTATATTCCATTAACAGTTTCTGATACATCGGCAAAACCATACTTTTTTCTATCAATTACTGTTTCACTTGGTCGTGAAACAAATGGGACAATCACAGCAGGTTTTTGTCTTAATGATGTAAGGACAAGCGGCCATATTTCGTTTGCATCCCAAGGTGTAAGTGTAATTATTTTCCATTTAAGTTTATTAAAACTTTTCCAGAATGAAAGCGTTTGCGGGCACGCATGTGTGGGACCATCTTCGCCTGTTTTTAGTCCTGCGTGTGCATTAACCAAAATCACCGGTGCTATGTTTTCACCATGTTTGGACTGATATGCGATACAGAAAAGCCGTGCAGCAGTGAATCCCATCGGGCTGATAAATGTAGCATATGAACTGCCTACGCCGATATAATGCCCGGTTGCAGAAATGCCTGACATCAAACCAGAACCGCCGTCTTCACAGATACCGGTTGGAATAATTTTGGCAAGTGGTTTCTCACAGGAAATAAACCCCTCAGGGAAACCATCGCTCATCAGGTTCAAACTTGTTGAGCCAACAAGGTCTGCGGCAAAACCATACAAGCTGCCTTTTGTGATATGGTTAAGATAACTCAATGTTCTACCGAGTGATTCCCGCAATGTCACAGAACTGCCTGGTTTATTCCAAATTTCTGTAGGTGGTTTTTTTATATCAAGCGACTCAGAATTTTCAAACAAAACGGAAATAGCGGCACTATCTTTTTTAGGCTTGCGGTTTTCTTTATTCAGTGCATTCCTGTTTGAAATCAGTTTATTAAATCCAAACTCAAGCAGTTTATCGTCGGCTCTAAGTGCAGTTTCAACAACCAACAGATTCTTGTAAAAATATTCTTCTTTTATTTCTGGTGTTGCCGGCTGCGGTGTTTTGCTGAATTGGACATTAAAAGTTGTCTCAAAAATTTTTTGCGCATTGAAATAGTCGTCGGAATCCAGTTTATAGCCGGCACCGTGTGATTTTCTACCTTCCCAATAGCCCTCGCCTTTTATAGTGCGATACACAAGCATATTTGGTGCATTTTTTTGAGTGATAAAATTGTTAAATGCATAATCCTGTGAAACTTTTATTTGATTATTATCCTTACCGTTTTCCACATACACGACATTATGCCCGTGTAGAAGCCCGAGTTCGTAAGGTGTCCAATTAACATACTGCCCTTTGTTATGCTCGTCGGTACAGACATTATCCGCATCAATACTGGTATTGTTCCAATCCACATGGATAATCAGATTCCAGATATTAGCCGACCAGAAATGTGCCAGATTTTCGTGTACTCTGCCCGGTGTCATTCCACCTTCACCTTCTACGATATTTATTATTGGCGGATTCTCGTAGTATTCTTTTTTTGCAAATGCATAACCACCGAAGCCACCGAAGCCAACACCGGATGCGCCTGTTGCGAGCATAACGCCCGGTGTTTCAGGTGTTGGATGACCATCAAGCCGTTTAGAGCTAAATTTTTTCAGCAATGGCAACACAGTTGCTGGATTTTTTCGGAATCCGAGCAAATCTTCAAACCGTAATTTATGTTCAATAGAATTGTAAAGTTTTTCATCTTTAAGTTTTACAAGTTCAAATAAAAGCCCAAGAAACGAATACAACCCGAGTGCTTTATGTCCTGCTGCCATGCCGATAATATCAGAATCAGGTCTATTCAAGTTTGTAATATCCATTTTTGTATTTTTATTAAAGATAAGATTCAAGAGAATCCTGCCGACTGAAATAGAGCCGCCAGGATGACCTGACTGCGCAAAATTAAACAATAGTATAACGATTGCCCGATAGGCAATAAAAAGTCGGTCCATTATTTGCAGGTCCTGTTCTGCATATTTTTCTTTTTCATCAAGTAACATTGATGACTTTATCAATTTTTTTTCGTCCATTCTTCCCCCGTTCCAGAAAACTCGCCTAGGCGAGTAACCACAGATTAACACAGATTTGCACAGATTTTAATTCTTAATTCTAAATTTTTTCTGTGTTAATCTGTGTCCATCTGTGGTTAATTTTATACTTTCTTATTTATGTGCTATTGAGTAATTTTTTTAGCAAGTTCTACACAGACACGCTGAAGTTCTTCTGCCGAATATGCTTTTACTGTTTCTGATTTAAGTATCTTGCCGGTTTCAACCTCTACAAGATTTACCGTTATAAAATATGTATCCATAAGTTTAGAAAGGTCGCCAACAACCATCTGTTTTACATTCAAGAGTTTACCAATCTGGACTGCGCATTCCGATGTTGTGCAGCCTGTCTGTTGAAATGCCGCTTCCGCTAATATCTTATCCATATTCGCTTTCTCAATAACATTACATACTTGAAGTTTTACTATTTCAGTCCTCAAAAAACCTGCAACAATAGACGCATCCGCAGCAGAAACATTTTTTCCTACAAAATCAGCCACTGCAAGATTTGTTAACATCACTGGCTTTTTTATTTCTGCTTTGACTTCTTTTTCTGCTACCTGCTGTTGTATCTGTTCTAATTGTTGTTTTGCAATGTCTAAATTGTTTTTTGCTGGTTCGTATTTCCCTACTGAAAGAAATACTTGCGCATCTTTGAGCAGTTTTTCAGGTGATGATGTATCTACACCTTTGCCGACCACAATATCCAGTATCTTTTTAACCTCTGTAATTTGATTTTTTATTTCCTGTTCCTGCTGCCGTTTTAATTCTCGTTCCTGCCTCAATTTCTGGTTTCGTTGAGCAATTTCGTTTCTCAATCGTTCTCGTTCCTTTCTTACTTCTTCGGCACTTTTTCTTACTGTCGCTGTCCTGTCTGCTGCATCTCTGTATTCAGGGCTGGTTTTATCAACTTGTGAATAATAATACACTGCCCTGTTTGGCATCTTCTTCGCATAATACTTCTCGCCAATATTATACGGCTTGTCAGAGCCGAATTCCAGCGTGAACGAAATTTTATGCGTCAGTTCATCAAGTGTGGAGACATAACCGTAATCAAGTTGACCATTGAACGCTTTTACGCCAACACCTGCGGTAAAGATATTCGGCTCATAGCCAATTTTGTAGCCAACCCTTAACGCGATAAGTTTCTGAAACCAATACTCAAACCCAAAATGTGTTTTTCTAAGATCTATGTAATCTTCTGTAAGCAGTAAAACATCTTCGGCAATAGTCAGATTATGTTTCTGTAAATCAAGCGGTTTATATTGTAATCCAGTTCGCAAAACAGTCGGTAAATCATCAACAACATCTTTATATTTTAAGCCGTCACCCATATTTACCATTGAAAAACCAAAAGAAAATCTATCATTAAAGGTTCTGAAAATTATGCCGAAATCAAATGCAACCGTATTTGCAGAATAATTCTCGCCCAAAGTGCTATTTACAATTTTTGCATTGCTACCTATAAAAAACCACTGAAAACTGCGAAAACTGCTGCGAAAACTGAAAAAACTGAAAACTGTGCCAGCAACGAAAACTGAACGAAAACTGCGAAAACTGAAAACTGCAAAACTGAAAACTGTGAAAACTGTGAAAACTGTGAAAACTGTGCCAGACTTGAAATTTTCAAATTTTTTGTTGATTCATCAACACCACAAGTGATAGGGCTTTCTAATGAGGTAAAACCAAAAATACCAATATTTTTCATAAATTTTGTTTTCGTTTATTTTGTACCACGCCAACGAAAAATTACTTTTCTTAAGCATAAGTGAGTTTAGGGGACGGGGTTGAATTGGTTGATTTTATCTTTCCCCTATCACCATTCACATTTTCTCTATCCGACCTTTAATTTTTTTCTTTTCATATCGTTGGATAACAATCCAACCGCTGCATTACTTTGCGGGGTAACCCCGCTACTACTTCTGCTATGTAATTCCATTTTCCTTTCATCTTTTATAAATCCTTGTGAAGTTTTTCAATTTTTATTTTTAATGTGGGTAAATCTTCTTTTATAGTATGCCAGATAATATCATAGTCAATCTCATAATATTCATGTGCCACAATATTCCGCATATCATTCATATCCCGCCAGGGAATGTCAATATGTTTTTCTTGAAATTCTTTAGAAATCATATTTGCTGCTTCTCCAATTGTTATGAAATTTCTTTCTACTGCATCAATAGTTTTTTTATCCTTAAGAAAATCCTGTATTGTCTTTTCTTTGGTATATTCCTCAATGTTTTCAATACAGTTTTTTATATCTTCAATATACGATTTGTCTTCTCTTTTCATAGTATCGGTATCATTTCTTTTAATACTCTTTCTTTCATGCCCGGTCTTTTTTTCTGGTTCCTGTCTAAAGCTCCTTTCTGAATTAAATCAACTTTATGATTTAGGATAGTACTCAAAAAATTTTTCAACTTTATAAAATGAAATAGACCAACACTTTCACTAAATTCAATAAGAATATCTACATCACTTTTTTCAGTCTGTTCGTTTCTTACAACTGAACCAAATATCCCTAAGTTTTTTACTTTGTAATTACTTCTCAATACTTTTGTATTGGACTTAATCAATTTTGTATACTCATTCACTTGGTTATTCATTTTATCTTACCCTTTACTTCAAACTACTTCCCAGAATATTCGCAGAATGGGAAAATGGGGACGTTTCACATTTTTTTAATCGTTGATTTACATCAACCGCTACAGATAATTTGGCGAATTACAATTCGCTCGCTACCTGTTTTTTGCGCCAATTTTCTTTCCTAAAAATCTTCGTCTTAAAAAAAGTCCTCGACAAAACTTGTTATTTCTGTTATAATTATTCCGGAGGTGAAAGTTATGCATACATCTACTATTTCACAGTATCGGAATTTCAATATTATCCGCGGATTACGCAAAAAAATCACAGATTACGCAGAAAGATTCCTATTTTTCTGCGGTTTCTGCGGTATTTCTGCGGTCTCTGCGGAATCTCGAACTTGTTCGGGCTATCTTGTACCTGTTTTTTTATACCTGTTTTTTTACAACTTCTTCATTGCATCGTCTATTTTTTTCAGTGCTTTTTTTATGTTTTCAATGGAATTGGCGTATGAAAATCTCAAATATCCTTTTCCGTAGGCGCCGAAAGCTGTGCCTGAAAGTGCGGCGACACCGGCTTCGTTAAGCAGATAGTCTGCGAGTTCTTTAGATGTTTTTTTTGTTTCTTTTATATTCGGGAATACATAGAATGCGCCGTGTGGTTTTTTACATGAAAAACCTGGTATCTTATTTAATCCGTCAACAATCACATCCCGTCTTTTTTTGAATTCTGCGACCATTTTTTTGACATCATCCTGTTGGCCTTTTAACGCTTCAATACAGGCAATCTGTGTAAATGTTGCGGTACAGGAGTTAGAATTTGTTTGAAGCCGTGCTATATGTACTGCAAGTTCTTTACTCATAATACCGTATCCAGCTCGCCAGCCGGTCATTGCAAAGGTTTTAGAAAAACCATCCAAGATTACTGTCTGTTCTCTTATTCCCGGAACTGATGCGATGGAGTGATGCATACCTTCATAAATTATTTCGGAATAAACCTCGTCTGACAGAATAAGTATATCCTCGTCGCCACCAATAATTTCAGCGATACCTTTGAGTATTTCTTCGTCAATTACGCCGCCTGTTGGATTCTGTGGTGAGTTCAGTATTACCATTTTTGTTAATGGTGAGACCAGTTTTTTGAACTCATCTATTGTGAATGAGAAATCGTTTTCTTCCCGTAATGGCAAAAGAACCGGTTTCGCACCGACGAAGTTAACCATTGATTCATAGATTGGGAATCCAGGTGATGGCAATATCACTTCGTCGCCAGGTCTCAACCATGTTAAAATTATAAAAAATATAATTGGCTTGGCACCGGGTGTTACAACCACTTCCTCCGGGTCAACTTTTATATTTCTTGTTTTTGAGATATATTCTGCAATAGTTTTACGAAGTTCAGGTAGTCCTGCTGAAGGACCGTAATGTGTATAGCCGTTGTCAATCGCTTTTTTTGCGGCTTCCTTGATATTTTGTGGAGTATCAAAATCCGGCTCACCTATTTCCAGATGAATAATTTCTTTCCCTTTTGCCTCCAGTAGTCTCGCTTTTGCCAGCACTTCAAATGCTGTTTCTGTACCTAACCGTGCCATTCTGATTGCAGTTCTCATAATCGCTATGCTCCTTTTCTCACGAATATCGCCCGAATGTTCAACCCGAATACAACCGAATAATTATTCGGGTTAATTCAGTGTTTCTATTCGGTGCCTTTATTCGGACTTATTAGTTTTTGTATCTGGTTTAATAAATCATCCGGTTCAAACGGTTTCACGATATAGCCATCGCTACCCGCCATCAACCCTTTCATAACCTCTATATCCTGCCCGAGTGCAGACAAAAACAGTATTGGTATTTTTGCTGTTTTTTCATCTGCTCTTAATTTTTTGCAGACCTCAATCCCATCCATCATTGGCATCATTACATCCAGCAGAATCAAATTGGGCTGTAATGCTTGTGCTTTTTTAATACCGTCAGGTCCATTAGTTGCTGTGGTTACCTCATACTTATGTCGTGTCAGAAAAAACTCTAACAGTTCCAATGTGATAGCATCATCGTCTATCGCTAGTATTCTGGGCATTTTCTACCTCCTGTTTTTTTTTATCTATTATGTCTGTTTTTTTTATTTTCGGTAGTAAGAATGAAAAAGTTGAACCTTTAGCAGGTGCTGAATCTATCCAGATATTGCCGCCGTGCAGTTCAATAATTGATTTTGCAATATACAGTCCTAACCCTGTTCCGGTGGCAATTCTTGTGTATGAAGAATCTATCTGATAAAACTTATCAAATATTTTTTCGTGTTCTTCTTTAGGAATACCGATACCGGTATCTGTGATAGCGGAGAGCACGAAGTCGCCTTTATTTTTTACAATGATTGAAATATCTCCACCATTGGGTGTAAATTTAACCGCATTTGAGACGAGATTATCATACACTTGAAGCAACCTTGAGAAATCGCCATCTATATTCGGGATTTCTTTATCAATTTCAAGTTTTATATTGATATTTTTATGTTTTATCTGGTTTATGTTTGTTTCTATTGATTTTTTCACAACATCTGAAAGGTTAAGTTTTTCTATCCGCAGTATTATCAAACCTTTTTCTATTTTTGACAAATCCAGCAAATCGCTTATCAGCCGTGTTAGATGGTTACTGGATTGTTCAACAATTCGTAAGAATTTTTTCTGCTGGTCGTTAATTTTGCCTGCTTCTTCGTCTAACACAACATGAACAAACCCTTTGATTGCGGTAAGTGGTGTTCGGAGTTCATGTGAAACCATAGAGACGAAATCGTCTTTAATTTTATTCAGCCGTTCCAGTTCTATATTGATTTCTTTCAAGCGGTTATGGATTCTTGCATTTTCTACAATAACCGCGGTCTGCCCGGCAATCAATTCAGCAAGCCGGCTTTTTTCATCATTAAAAAATTTCTGCGATTTGGAACAGAAACAAAACAGCCCTATACTTTTATCTTCAACTTTGAGTGGTACAAAAAGATGTGATTTTAGCTGCAGTGTTTTTTGTAATTCTTGATACGGTCCATCCGGTAGTTCTAACTCGTCTAAATACTGGATATTACCTTTCTGGAATATTTCAGCAATAATAGATGTTGATGTCTTAGGTATTTGCAACTCGTGTTGCGGAATCATTTCTGGCGGAAATTTTAGCATAAGTGCGCCACTGGGTTCGTCCAGAAGCCAGCATAATACATAGTCAGATTCTAACGCTCTGATACTTTTTTCAGCCAGTACTTCTACAGTTTCTTCTAACTGCGGTTCTGTTTTGATTGTATTGGATATATCTCTCAAAGTCATCAGGTCATTGAGACGGTGATTTAACTGCTCATAAAGTTTTATTCTTACTATGAGTTCTGCAATCTGTGATGCAACAACGGACAAAAATCTCATATCATCCTGTGAAAATTTGCCTGTTGCTTTATTACCGAGCAGAAGCAGTCCTAACACCTTTTTTTCAATTAACGGTAATGCAATCAACGAAGTGATTCTATATTTTTTATAGAGATTTTGCAAATCAGATGCATTCTCCATAAACAGTTCGTTAGAGATAAATGTTGTAGCATTTCTGTAAGATTTAGAAAGCATATTATCTGTGGTCTCAGCTGCCAGATTAAATGTGTCAAAATCGCAATTCCCGACGAGCAGTTTAGTTTGCTCATCATAGATAACAAACCCGGCGTTAGCGACATTTGTAACAAGTTTTAGCCGTTCTGCTACTGTAGAAAACATTTCATTCATATCAACCTTACCGGTTGCAGAAAAAATTATATCATTCAAGGTTTTCATTTCTTTCACTTTCGCTATGAGCCGCAGGTTCGTTTTTGTTAATTCTTCTGTTGTTGCTTCAACCTCTAACTCTAACCGTTTATTAAACTCCTGGATATCCTGATACATTTTTGAATTACTTATCGCGATTGCCAGATAATCGGTAAGTGTGGTTAATGTTTTTACTATATTAGCGTCAAAGAAACTTTTGATATCTGAATTGACATTAAAAACACCAACTGCTTTATCATTAACAATGATTGGGATATGGACAAACGACATAAGCCCTTCCTGGTCAACCAGTTTTTCAGTCACCGGATGTCTTTCTTTAGTTGCGTCATTTACTATTATTGTTGCCTTTGTTGAGAATGCTTTACCGACGAATCCTTCATCAGGTCTGGGGTGCATATTTTTGACAAAATTGTCGGATAATCCGCGGGATGCCTTTATTCGTAAAAAACCATCGTCATCTAAAAAAACAACACAGGTTGATGGTATCATCATTTTTTCGTAGACCAAATCTAAAAGCATTTCTATTACTTCGTTAATTTCTATTCTGGAAGTAATCGTTTTAGAGGCTGCAAACAGGATATTAAGCGAACCTTCAAAAACCAGCAGCCGCTTAAAAAGCAGTTCTAAATCCGCACCAAACTTACCAAGCCCGGTTATTTTGGGCTGATAATCATAGTAGTTACCTTCTCTGGATTTAACAAATAGTTGTTCTAACAATCTCAGTGGTTGAAAAATCCAAATATATCCAACGATTAAAACTATTCCACCTGCTACAAAAATCAGATATGAATTACCAGCATTACGAATACAGTATGCAAATATCAAAACGAGTACCAGTATCACTAAAAACAACAAAAACCTGAAACTTAAATATAAATTTAACTTTCTCATTTTGTAAAATCCTTATGACCAAGCAATGTTATATCCAGTGCGATATTCAGATATTTGTACTGTTTTGTTAAATCCGCAAATGGGATTATTTCAGCAGAAACATTACCTGACTCGCATGCATTTGTAACCATATTTATAAAATCCTCTTCCGTAATTATTGAAGAAGACGGCGGGCATAAAAAAATAGCGATATGTATGTTGTTTGTATTGCATAACTGGACAAAAAGCGTATAATTTATTTTTTTGTCAAATTCGTAACCTCTATCAAAAACGCCAACCAGCCTGAATTTTAATTTATGTTTTTTTATCGTCTCTATGAATAACTGTTTTACTTTTTCCAACTCTTTTTCATAACCAGCAGGATAAAAATAAGCGACTTCAACCGGTTTTAACAGGTCATATTCACTTTTTGCAGGTGGTAGCGGGCTGATAACCTCTTCCCCCCCTTTTTTCTCAACAACTGGTATTACAGGTTGAGCAGGTGCTTTTGTTTCTTTTACCGGTTCAACAACCTGTTTTTCAGGTGCTGGTAGAGGTGGTGGTGGAGAGGGTGGGGCTGGGGCTACAAGTGGCGCTACAGACACAGGTGTAACAGTAGCCACCGCTTTTTCAACCATTTCTTCTATTTCTGTTTCCGGTAACAACTCGCCTATCAATTCTTTTGCGCGATCCATATTTATAGGCAGGTTAGTCATTGTAGAATATGCTTTCAGTCGTTTCAAGAAACCTTCTAATTCCCTGATGTTGGATTTCAGTTTGCTGGCGATATATATCAGCATCTTATCGTCTAATTCCATTTTTTCGTTCTGTGCTTTTTTCTTTAAAATTGCAACCCGTGTCTCTAAATCCGGTGGTTTTATATCAGCAATCAGCCCCCATTCAAATCGGGATTTCAAACGGTCTTCTATCCCTGCCAGTTTTTTGGGTGGCTTGTCGGATGTAATCACAATCTGTTTCTGGTTTTCATGTAAGATATTAAAAGTATGAAAAAATTCTTCCTGTGTTGACTCCGCTTCTGACAGAAACTGGATATCATCAACAAGCAATAAATCAAGATTCCTGTACTGCTGTCTGAACTCTAAAAGTGTGCCGTCTTTTATCGCTTCTATAACTTCAGATGTGAACTTTTCAGTAGTAATATAAAGGATATTAGCCGACAGATTCCTGTCTTTGACTGTATTTCCAATCGCTTGCATAATATGTGTTTTTCCTAAACCAACACCACCGTAGATAAAAAGCGGATTATATGTTTTGCCCGGGCTTTGAGAAACCGCCCAAGCGGCTGCATGAACAAAACGGTTGTTAGCGCCGACAACAAATTCATCAAAAATATATCTTAAGTTCAATTTAGGTTTTACTAAAACGGTTTCTCCCCCCCCCTCAGCTTTTTTTTCGTCCTCTATTCCTTTTTTTGTTTCAGCAGTAGAAG
Organism: Elusimicrobiota bacterium; assembly: GCA_040757695.1. Taxonomy (NCBI): domain Bacteria; kingdom Pseudomonadati; phylum Elusimicrobiota; species Elusimicrobiota bacterium. The sequence continues at coordinate 6,739 of JBFLWK010000007.1, read as the reverse complement.
TGGTGGGAGTGGTAAGAGGTGGCGGAGTAGCAGGCGGCGTCTGCTGTATTGGTGGTACAGTCGGTATTTCAGGTTTCTCAATCGGTGCTTCTTCAATCCCTGCTACTTTCTGAAAAATTTCTTCAAGCCCAACACCACCTTGAGTATCTTCAATTTTGCCTTCTGAACATTTACTTTTAAGAAACTTTTCAGCTGCAAGTTTTTTGTCGTCTGATACATTGTAAATATAAACCGCATAATTATATTCCTGTGAAAGCGGAGTGAACGGTTTGCCCGCATCTGACCCAAAAAACTTTATTGTTTCGGTAAGGTCATCTTGTAGTGCCGATATCAGAAGTTTATATCTGTTTTTATCCCTATCACAAGGCGAAAAAACTAAATCCCATTTTTTAATCATAATTCGCGTGCCTCTATTCGCGATTTCTCTGTTTCTGCTAATATAATATTTGTCGCGATATTAAAATAAATAGACTTTTTATCTACATCAGTTGGTTTTATATGTTCTATGTATATCCCTGCTGACTGAAATGGTTTCTGTAATATCTCGGCAAGTTTGGATTCACCATTGACCACAACTGCTGTAACATTTTGTTTCTTACAAAGTGAGATCGCATTTTCAATATCTTCATCTGAAAAAACAAGATAACCTTGCTTGAATACAATTTTGATTTGGAATTTAAGTTTTCTGCCAGAAACACTTTGTAGCAGATTTTTTTCAATTGTATTAGCATATTCTTCCTGACCGCTCCTGAAAATTATACCGACAGATATGGTGCTTCTCTCTGTCTCAACAATTTTTTGTTGTTTGGTTTCTTTCGGTAGTTCTATGCTGTTAAGCTTTTCAGGTTCAAAAATATCAAAATCAATAATATCCGACATCTCTTTTGCTACTTTTACTTCTTCGGTTGTCGGCTGTTTTGTAGACGCTCTTGGCGGGAATATATTAGAACGTGGTTCAGGATGAAAAACGGCTGGTTCTGTTTTTGTCGGTAAATGTTGTAACTCATTCATTTGGGCTTCCAGTTTTTCTACATCTTGTGGTGTTATTTGATACAGATAAAACGAAAAGTTGAACTCTGAATTTTTAGGTTTCCACGGTAACCCGCATTTTTTTCCATAAAAATCAGTAATTTTTTTCAGGGTGTTATAATCGCATTTAATACTCACCTTGTATCTATCCGGATATCTTTCAGACGGATATGGAATTATTTCCCATTTTTCTATCATTTGCTTCTTTTTTATGTTCTCAGTTTTTTCTTAACCAGTAAGAGTTCTATTGCCATATCAACAAATACAAACCTTTTGTCAAGTTGACTAATCTGGGCAACCATATAAAGCATATCATTCATTCTGCATGCTGTATCTATAAAAAGTCGGATATCATCTATCCCGTCTGGAATAACTACAAAAATAATTTCGGCAGATTTTTGTTTTGCCTCATGAACCAGCGAGATAAATTCGTTAGGTGTATTGGAACTATAACCTATTGATGCTATTTTCTCAAGATGGATTGGTTCTTTCATCAGTTTTTCTGTTACTGTGGTTAATTGGTTTATGAACTTTTCAACTGATTGGGGAAAGGTTGATGGATAAAGATAACACGCATTAAGTGATTCGCCTGTTGTCTTAGCAGGTGAAAGTTGGATTCCCTGTTGAGGACTAACTTCCTCTGTTACTATTGGTGTGGGAGACACGGGATGTGTGGGTGTGGTTGGAGGTGCAACAGGACTTTTTTGTGGTTCTGGTATTGCCTGTGTTTTTTCTGCTTCTTTTTTTTCAGTAAGTTTCTCTAGCACCTCTATCTTTTCAGGAATCTTTTGTTCAATATATCTTTGCTCTTCAACTGTCAATGCTGAAAAAATATCTGTCAACGCAGAAATTACCTCGTTTACTTCTGTTTCTTTTTTCAGTTCCTGATTTACCACATCTTCAAGTTCACCCAAAAAATACTTGTAAATATTTTTTCGGTCTTCTCTGGTTGAATCGTCAACATACACGCCCCACTTGTATTTTTCGTCTATTTCACCTTTTATTTCAATTGGTTGAGAACACAGATTCGGAAATCTTTTTATCAGATTATCAGCTTCTTCACGGGTTGTCACCATAACAATATATCTGTTTTGATGTTCGTTATCAAACTCAGGCAGCATTGTCCAATTATTTCTCATCTCGTTCTATCCCTTTAATTTTCAGCATCAGGTCGTCAGGGTTTGTCGCATTCTCTAATGCATCCTCAAGAATAATTTTCTTTTCTTTGTAGAACTGGATTATACACTGGTCAAATGTCCACATACCGTAATACTCGCCTTGCTCCATTAGTTTGTAAATCTCGGCTGACTTACCTTCTGCGATATTTTTTCGGATAAGCGAAGTCCCAATAAGAATTTCAGTCGCAGGAATCCGCTCGTCACCTTTTACAGTTGGAACTAGCCGCTGTGCAATGATACCTTTGACTACATTTGACAGTGCGATTCTTACCTGATGCTGCTGGTGTGGTGGATATGCATCTACAATTCGGTCTATCGTCTGAACCGCATCCATCGTATGTATCGTAGACAAAACCAGATGTCCTGTTTCTGCGGCAGTAATACCAGCAGCGATTGCTTCAAAATCACGCATCTCACCAATACAGACCACATCAGGGTCCTGTCTTAAAACATATTTTAACCCTTTGCCAAACGATTTCGTATCGGAACCAACTTCTCGTTGACTCATAAACGATTTTTTGTCTTTATGAAAATACTCTATCGGGTCTTCTATGGATACAATTTTGTATGCGAAATTCTCATTTATGTAGTCAATCATCGCATTCATAGTTGTTGTTTTCCCGGCACCTGTTATGCCGGCAAATAAGATAAGCCCACGCGGCTCCGCAGCAAGTTTTTTTAGTATTGCATCAGGTAAATTGAGTTCTTCAAAGGGTTTTACCTGTAACGGTACAACCCGTAAAGTAAGCGCAACTGTCCCGCGTTGTTTGTAGATATTAACCCTGAATCTTGATAGCCCTTCTACACCATATGATAAATCTATTTCGTCTTCTGTAGCAAATTTTTCTTTTTGTTCTTTTGTTAAAAGCCCGAATGCAATTTCTTCTATATGTTTGGGTGTAAAACTTTCAAACCCGGTAGAGACAAGTTTGCCGTTGATTCTTATCACAGGTGGTGTGCCTGCCTTAAAATGAATATCCGAAATCCCTTTTTTTATCATTGCTTGTAAAAGTTCTGAAATGTTCATATTATTCGCTCCCCTCACTAATTATTTTTATCCCTTTTTCTTGAATAATCTCTAACGCAAATGGCGTCAGGATTGTATCCTTAGAAATTTTTAATGTTTTACTACCCTCTGCAATTAGTTTTTTTATCTCAATTTCAGTAACCAATCTTTTTTTGGTTTCAAGTGTCGTGTAGGATTTTATCCATTTGTCTTTTGTAAAAAAACCTGTTTTGTATGATGGCGATTTTTTAGCCATTATCTTCCTGTCAGATATTTCACCAGATACTATATCAACAATATCTTGCTCGGTAACCATATAATCACGAATAACTAATCACAAATGTTATCACGAATTTTTACGAATAAAATCAATGCTGTTATTCGTGCCTTGTTCGTGATGTTTGCCGTTATTTGTATTTAATTCGTGTTAAAAATTAGATTCTATTTTTTTGAGTACTTTTTCTAACTGCTCGTCGGGACGCGGTATGACATGTATTGCTACCAGTTCGCCGACTTTTTGCGCTGCTGCAGCACCTGCTTCAACCGCGGCACGCACAGCACCGACCTCGCCACGAACCATCGTTGTCACAAGCCCCGTCCCGATTTTCTCAAAACCAATCAGCCGAACTTTCGCCGCCTTCACCATCGCATCACTCGCTTCAATCATTCCAATCAGCCCACGCGTCTCAATCATCCCCAACGCTTCTTTTGTCTCCGCCATCTTCTCCCCCTAAAATCACGAATGTCTCCCGAATAACAACCCGAATACAACCGAATAATTATCCGGGTTTATTCGGTGTTTCCATTCGGTGCAGTTATTCGTGAGTTAATATTTTATTTTTCCCGGTTCTTTACCAATAACAATTGCAACAGATGCACTGGCGCCGATTCTTGTCGCACCTGCTTCAACCATTTTTCTGGCATCCTCGGTGGTTCTTATCCCGCCGGATGCTTTGATACCCATTAACGGTCCGACTGTTTCTCTCATAAGTTGTATATCCTCAACCGTTGCACCTGACGGACCAAAACCAGTAGATGTTTTAACAAAGTCAGCACCTGCTTCTTTTGCTAACTGACAGCCTTTTATTTTTTCATCTTTTGTGAGATACGCGGTTTCTAAAATTACCTTCAATATTTTGCCACGAGTTGCTTCTCTAGCCGCTTTTATATCATCTAACACAAGTTGGTAATTCCCACTTTTTAACGCACCAACATTGATAACCATATCAATTTCATCAGCACCACTAGCTATCGCATCTCTTGCCTCAATCGCTTTTACCGTTGGTGTTGTAGCACCTAATGGGAATCCTATCACTGTACAAACTTTGACGGCTGAACCTGCAAGAAGTTTACTCGCAAGTTGGACATACGCGGGATTAACACAGACGGAAGCAAACCCGTATTTTCTCGCTTCTTCGCATAATTTACCAATCTCTTCCTGTGTTGCATTTGCTTTCAATAATGTATGGTCTATAAACGGTGCAAGTTGTTCGCCGATATTTTTCGTATCTTTTGCAGAAATTCTATCAGCACCCGCTGCAACAATTGTCTGAACTGAACCGGATTTTTTTTCTACACATTTCCCGCATTCTGCACATTCTATATCCGGCTTCGTGAACGCAGGACAGATATCAGTGAATGGTATGTTTAATTTATACGACGATTTTGATGTCTCTAATGTAGGACCTGCCTGACCATCAAATACTTTTCCAGCAGTTGACCAAGTGACTTTTACATCCTTTTTAGGTGCTGATGGCATAGTCGGCTGAGAAACTTTATATGACGATTTTGATGTCTCAAGCGTAGGACCTGCCTGACCATTAAATACTTTACCAGCAGTTGAAACTGTAACTTTCGGTTTTTTTTCTTTTTCTTTTTCTTTTAGATACCGTTCCATAACTTCTTTCACAATTTTTTCTACCAGTTCTTTATCCATATTTTACATCTCCATAATCTCTCAATCTCTTAATCTCTCAATCTCTGTCTTTATTAGTCCCACCAATAATGGACTGTGTAAGTAATTGTGTTTTCGCCATCTTTCGCAATTTTTAATTTATATTCTATTGTTCGTGAATCTTTTTTTTCATAATCCTGCGATTTCTGTGTAATTTTCCAGTTTGACCACCGGTAAAGTTTTTCAACAACACGAACCTCAACCTGTTCTTCTTTATGATTTCTTAAAGTGATTTTGAATGTCTCATCGCAGAAGTCATCACCACACTTAAAATCTGTCTGTACTCTTTCACCAACAATATCAAATGCATCACCGAGATATATTCTTATCTGTTCATCTTTTGGTGTATGCTCTATAAAATCTTCGCCAATAAATTCTAATGATTTGTCTGAGTCCTCTTTATACACACGCATCTTTCCTTTTGGTAGCGGAATACCGAGATTGTTTTCTTTTGAGTTTTTAAACTCAAGCATAACATAAACCTTTTTGTTACATTGTGTTCCATAATTTCTATCCGCTCTTGACCATTCTTGATAACCCCAGAATTTCTGTAAAGCGCCTTCATAGATATAAAGTTTTTTTACAGGAACATTTGCTGCGGAAGCAAATTCAATCTGTTTTGTTTCATTATCCCGAACATTTGTTCGGCGTTGTAATGTGTAAAGATGGTATTCAAAAAACGCTTTCTCTTCAAATTGTGGTGCTGCCTTTGCCCTCTTATCATACATTACTCGCTCTTCCATCGCAACTTCCGGTGGTGCAGCACGATGAATATCACCCGCAATTAGTTTCAGTTTTGCGTCTTTGTATGTTGCACCGGATTTATTATTAATCGTCACCCAGCCGGTCAAATCCAGATTTTTATCATCTTTATCTGAAACAATCACATAATCAGCAGACCAGTTTATACCATTTGTTAGATAATCAACCTCTATTTTATGCTCACCAGGAATTTCATTCTCTAAAAGCCAGGAAAGTGTTGGCTTAAGTATTAGGCCCTCAGGCAGTTTCGAAAGTAAAACCTCGCCAGACGGATTAACAAGAATCTTATCACCAGATTTTATTGTAAGCCCGCCTGTTATTGAAAGCAGCGTCCCTCTGATAACTTCTTTTTTTTCGCCATCTTTACCAAAGCGTCGCTCAAGTTCTATCTCTTTACCAATATATTTCTGTAGAAGTTTATCGCGTGAAATTAAATCATATTCAAAATTCTGTTCCAAAACCGAACATTTGTTTGGAAATGAAATTGACTTAAAATGCACGCTCGTCGGGTCAATCTGTACCGCAACATCAGTGAACTCAATTTTCTGTACACCTTTATCAATCTTTATTGTCCGCCTATCCTTCACTAACCCAAGATTTTGGTTATACACAGTCAGGTCAATTTCTTGAGAAACGCAGATTACCGCAGATAAAATCACTCCACAGATTACACAGATAAAAGTCTTTTGTTGAGTAGACATCTTTATAACCTCCTTGTGGTGACAGCCCTATCGGGCTGTCGTGCCCCTCGCAGAACCGTGCTTGCAGATTGCCCACACACGGCTCTTCAATAACACTTCCTCATAAAGC
>JBFLWK010000006.1 GCA_040757695.1 Elusimicrobiota bacterium | reverse complement strand
TGCTTTATGAGGAAGTGTTATTGAAGAGCCGTGTGTGGGCAATCTGCAAGCACGGTTCTGCGAGGGGCACGACAGCCCGATAGGGCTGTCACCACAAGGAGGTTATAAAGATGTCTACTCAACAAGTTCTTTCCCTTAATTTTCCCTTACAAACTGTAATTTTTTGTCTTTCAATGTCGCTTAATGTCGGCTAATGTCGTGATTGAAAAAATGAGTTTTATTGACGGAAAAACGATTAAAAATATAAGTTAAGACGGAATACGGGCTCTTAGCTCAGTTGGTCAGAGCAGCTGACTCATAATCAGCGGGTCGGGGGTTCAAGTCCCTCAGGGCCCAAAAAAAGAATTTGTGGAATGGCAGGTTTCAACCTGCCGTTAATGGAACAAATTCGCACTACAATGTAGCCGAGAATTTATTCTCGGTGAGCGAATCGAAATGAAAGGTGAAAGATTAAAAGTAGAAGAACTATTAATACGATTGAAAAAACATTATCCAGATGTAAAAAAAACAGCACTCCATTTCTCTAATCCAATAGAAATACTTGTCGCTACAATTCTTTCAGCACAATGTACCGACGAACGCGTAAATAAAATCACACCTCAACTTTTCAGAAAATATAAAAATACAGCCGATTATGCAAATACAGGGATAAAAGAGTTTGAACAGGAAATAAGGTCAACCGGTTTCTATCACAATAAAGCAAGAAATATAATTGGAATGGCAAAAATAATAGAAAAAAAATATAACGGTAAGGTTCCTAATACAATGGCTGAACTTCTTACATTGCCTGGTGTTGCACGAAAAACAGCAAATATAGTTCTTTCAAACGCTTTTGGTATTATTGACGGAATTGCTGTTGATACACATGTAAAACGGTTATCAAGCCGATTGGGACTTTCTAAAAACGAGCAGCCTGAAAAAATAGAGCAGGATTTAATGAATATAGTTTCCCAAAAAGATTGGTTTGCAATTTCTAATCTCTTAATAGAACACGGTAGAAAAATTTGTAAGGCACAAAAACCTGATTGTAAAAATTGTTTTTTATTAGACATTTGTCCAAAAATAAATGTTACGGGCAATTAGCTCAGCGGGAGAGCACTCCCCTCACACGGGAGGGGTCGCAGGTTCAATCCCTGCATTGCCCAATGACTTGAAAAATGCGTGAAATTTGGAAAGTATGAATATAAAAAACTATATTGTTGGAAAAGCCAAAAGGGCAAAAAATGCTTCTAAAAAATTAGCACTTGTTTCAACTAAAACTAAAAACAATGCTCTTCTCAAAATGGCGAATATCATTCTTAAAAATTCAGATAGAATAATTTCAGCAAATTTAAAAGATATAAAGAATACACAGAAACAAAAGATGTCGTCAGCACTGCTTGACCGATTAAAACTGAATGAAAAAAGGATTTTTGCGATAGCTGACGGCTTGAGGCAGGTTACAAAATTGCCTGACCCTGTTGGCGAGATTATTGAAAAATCAATTAGACCAAATGGACTAATTATAAAAAAAGTCCGTGTGCCAATTGGTGTTATTGGGATGATTTATGAAGCCCGGCCGAATGTTACTGTAGATTCTGTCGGGCTCTGTCTTAAATCAGGCAACTGCGTAATTTTACGAGGTGGCAGTGAGGCAGTGAACTCAAACAAGGTTTTAGTTGAACTCGTCTGTAAAGCAGCTTATTCGTCAGGTATTCCAGATAGTAGTATTGAGTTTATTGATAACACAGACAGGGCTGTTATCACTGAAATGATTAGATTACCAGAATATATTGATTGTATTATTCCTCGGGGTGGTAAAAAACTGATAGATTATATCCGAACAAACTCTTCAGTTCCTGTGATTGCGCATGGGAAAGGCGTATGTCATACTTATATTGATAAAGATGCTGATATTGACAAAGCGATAAAAATCGCATTTAACGCAAAGGTTCAGCGACCTGGTGTATGTAATGCAATGGAAACACTGCTTGTTCATAAAGATATTGCTAACCGATTTTTACCGATAATGATTGCTGAATACAAGAAAGCAGGTGTAGAAATTCGTGGTTGTAAAGAAACAAAAAAAATTATAAATATGGATATAAAACTGGCGACTGAAAAAGATTGGTCTACAGAATATCTTGATTTGATACTGTCTATTAAAATTGTGTCATCAATTGATGAAGCAATTTTTCATATTGAGAAATACGGCTCGCATCATTCAGATGCGATTGTTACAGAATCTAAAAAATCAGCCGAAAAATTTGTTGATGAAATAGATTCAGCTGCTGTTTATCATAATGCTTCTACAAGATTTACCGATGGTGGCGAGTTTGGTATGGGTAGTGAGATAGGAATCTCAACCCAAAAAATTCATGCCAGAGGTCCGATGGGCTTAAAAGAACTTACATCATACAAATTTGTAGTTTGTGGAAATGGACAGATACGGGAATGAAAATCGGTCTGCTTGGTGGCAGTTTTGACCCTGTTCATTCAGGACACATTATACTTGCTAAAAAGTCAGTATCACAATTAAAACTTGACTTTTTGATTTTTGTTCCTGCATATTTACCGCCTCATAAATCCCGAAAATTAGTCAGTGCATATCACAGAAAAAAAATGTTGCAACTTGCTATTGCTGGCGATAAAAAATTTTTAATATCTGAATTTGAACTCAACCGAAAGAAAAAAATATATACCTACCAGACATTAAATTATTTCCAAACGAAATACCATCCACCTCAATCAGAAATATACTTTGTTATCGGCTCTGATTCAGCAAACAGTTTTAGCAGTTGGGCAAAATCAGACAATCTTACTCAAATGTGTAAATTTGTTGTCGGCCAACGTAATCGTTATCCAATCCCGGCTGATAGTAAAAAATACGGGTTCATTAAACTATCAGGCAGGATTCCTGATATTTCTTCAACATTTATCCGACAGCAACTTAAGAAGGGATTATCAATAAACCGTTTTGTTCCATTCACAGTAGAAAATTATATCAAAAAAAACCATTTGTATAAATGAAAAAATTCATAATCTTTTTCTGTATTTTACTTTTTATCACTGTTATCTTCTCAGTTTTTAACCCGCTAACACTGGATATAATTTTAGGCAGACGAGTCCACGGCATTATTATCGGCACAGACGATGTAGATTATGCCAAACATTCCGATGTAATCGTTTTTATATCTTACAATCCGAAAATAAGATTTTTAGATATGATATCAATCCCGCGTGATACCAGAATTACAGTTGAAGGTGTCGCAATCCGAAAAATTAACCAACTCTATGCATATACTTACAAACAGACAAAAAACCATAATACATCAGCAGAAAGTGTAAAAAATGAACTCCAAGAAATTTTAGGGCTGGATATTCCGTATTATGCACAAATTGATTACGACGGGTTCAGAAATTTTATTGATATTTTGGGCGGGATAAAAATCAAAATAGATCAGCGGATGGACTACGACGATAACTGGGGAAACTTGCATATCCATTTCTCAACAGGCGAACACTTGCTCAACGGCAAAAAAGCATTAGAGTATGTCAGATACAGAGCCGGCGATCGTGCTGATTTAGACAGAATCTTGAGACAACAATCTTTTTTGCAAGAAATAATGAATAAAATTAAAGAACTAAAAGTTATTGTTAGATTTCCAGAGGTTATACAAATTCTGTATAAAAATATACATACCAATATCTCAGTGTGGGATATACTAACTATCATTTACGAGATGAAGGACTTCAAATTCGCACCTACTTCAAATATCAGATTGCAATCACTTGCCGGTAGACCCGTTCGCGGTGTATGGATACCAGACCTCTCAGCAATCCAGAAATCAATAGAGTTAGTGATGACTGGCTATGTCTCAGATATCAAAAAATTTGCTACATATTCAGATATTGTTGTAGAAATATTTAATGCAGCTGGTAAACCCAATCTGGCTGGAAAAATGCGGCGGTTTCTTATCAAACAGAATTTTGATGTAATAAAAATCGGCTCTTACGAATGGGATTCCAAATATGAAAAAACATTGGTGATTGACAGAATGGGTCGACTTGAAAAAGCACAGCATGTTGCCGCATCAATTGGTGCAAAAGAAGTAATCACAAAAATTGATGAATCACGCGGGGTTGATGTAACAATTATTATAGGTCGGGACTGGCAGGGTCTGAAAGATATATGGAACAGAGCCGGGAACTAAATTCATATTTTCGACTTGTCGACTTATCGGCAACACGAAATCTGAAAGATATATGGAACAGAACCAGAAACTAAATTTTAGAAAAATTGCAAAGCAAGCTGCACAGATATTGAAAGAAAAAAAAGGCAGAGATATTATTATGCTTGATGTTCGTAAAATTTCTGACTTTGCCGACTATCTTGTTATCGCAAGTGGCACCTCCGAGACACATATCAAAACACTTTTCTCGGCAGTTGAAGAAAAACTGACGGTAACGCCTTACAAAAAAGAGAAAAAACCTAAAACAAAATGGGCGGTTCTAGATTACGGTGGGGTTGTTATTCATATAATGCACGATAGTTTAAGAAGATTTTATAATCTGGAAAGCCACTGGGCAGTAGCAAAAAAGGTTGTCATTAAGTCACGGAGTGTACGGAAAAACTGAAAAATGTTAAACGAAATAAAAAAAATAATTGATACCGCATTAACTGAGTTAAAAATTATCAATGGTCTAAGCTATTCAGTGGAATTACCACCAGCTACTATAACAGCCGATGTATCAACAAATATAGCATTGTTGCTTTCTAAAATTCTTAAAAAAAATCCATCTCAACTCGCTGCTCCAATAATAGAAAAACTGAAAAAAGAAAAAATTATCGCGGATGCTAAATTTCAATCCGGCTTCATAAATATAATTTTGTCAGACGATTTTCTTTTTGAACAACTTAAAAGGGCAATTATCCAGGCAGATAATTTCGGTAAAACCGGTTTTCTAAAAAATAAAAAGATTCTTGTTGAATTCGTTTCAGCCAACCCTACAGGACCGCTTACCGTTGGACATGGACGTGGAACTGTGATAGGAGATTCTATTTCCAGGATTCTTGAAAGTTTGGGTTGTAAGGTTACTAGGGAGTATTATTTCAATGACGCCGGTCTTCAAATGGGAATACTGGCAAATTCGGTTTATTTGAGATACAGACAACTTATAGGCGAAAATGTAAGTTTTTTGGAAGACCACTATCAAGGGGAATATATTAAAGAAATAGCACAAAAATGCCGTCTGGAAAAAGGCGATAATCTGACCGAAAAGGATTTGGATTATTTCAAAAATGTGGCTATTGAATATTGTTTTGCTGGTATAAAAAAAGACCTCAAAAATATGGGCGTGGTATTTGACAGTTATTTTAATGAGAGTTCTCTTTACCAGACAGGTGATATAAAAAAAACAATAAGCGATTTGAATTCTACAGGTTATACATATGAGAAAGAGGGGGCGTTATGGTTCAAGTCAACGGAATTTGGTGCATCAAAAGACAAAGTTTTACTCCGTTCCACTACGGATAAGGAACCGACATACAGAGTAACGGATATAGCATATCACAGGAAAAAATATGAAAGGGATTACGATATTTTAATTGACCTGTTCGGGTGCGACCATCAAGATACATATCCGGATGTGATTGCGGCATTAAAAGTGCTGGGATATGATACATCAAAAATAGTAGTTAAAATATATCAATTTGTAACACTAACATCTTCGGGTAAACAGGTGAAAATGTCTACAAGGAAAGCGAATTACATAACACTGTCCCAACTTATTGATGAAATCGGTGTAGATGCGGTAAGGTTTTTTTATCTGATGCGACATATGGAAGCCCACTTGGATTTTGATTTGGACTTAGCCAAAAAACAAGCGCCTGAAAATCCAGTATATTATGTTCAGTATGCACACGCAAGAATCTGTTCTATATTCAGAGAAGCAGAAAAAGCAAATTCCAAATTCCAAATTCCAAATTCCAAATTAGAAAACTTGAAACTGCAAGAAGAACGCCAACTGATAAAACAGATTTTGTATTTTGAGGATATTATTGAATTGGCTGCCAGAAACTATGCGCCGCATTATTTAACAAAATATCTGCAGACACTTGCATCTTTGTTCCATTTTTACTATAATAAAGTAAGAATAATAACAGCGAATGCACAATTAACTTCTGCCCGACTCCAGTTATGTCAGGCAGTCAAAACTGTGCTCAAAAACGGCTTGTATATTCTCGGAGTTTCGGCTCCAGAAAGAATGTGAAAGAGAACAGGGGAGGCGTCTATGAAAAAGAGGTTGGGTTTGGTTTTGGCAGTTTCTTTACACTTTACACTTTACACTTTACACTGCCTCTATGCTGATGAACTTATGGTTCAGGAGTACCTCAAAGGGTTAAAGGACAAAAAGCAGTCAGTCCGCATCTCATCCGCAAAGTCGCTCGGTGAAATCGGGAAATCAGATTTTGTCGCACCATTACGCGATGTATTAAACGACAAAAGTGTTAATGTGCGGTTAGCAGTTGTTGAAGCACTTTCTAAAATCCAGGATGATTCCGCAGTCAGTGCACTCGCAGTTGCAATCCGAGATATTAAAAAAGAGGTTCGGCTTAAAGCAGTTGATGGATTAGCACAAAAAGGCGAGGCAGGCAATAAAACAGCAATAGGACCGCTTATTGAAGCGACAAAAGACAAAAAACCGGATGTAAAAATTTCAGCCGTAAATGTGCTCGGTGTAATCAGCAAGAGCGAAGTGGGAGGTGGGGGGGCAGGTGCTTCTGTAATCCAATCTATTTCACATCTGCTAACTGATAAAAATATAATGGTTCGGCTCGCTACTATCTATGCTATCGGAAATATCGGCGGTCTTGATGCTATTCGTGCGTTATCACCTGCGGTTTGTGATAAAAAAGATGAAGTTGCAATTGCTGCAATAAATGTTCTGGGTGCGATTGGCGACAAAAACGCAATACCTTTACTAACACCTGTTTTGAGTCAGAAACGGCATATCACAGTATATGAAGCGGTTGCAGACGCACTTGTTACAATCGGTGATAACACTGCAATCCCATCACTCGTAGAAATTTTAGAAAAATTAGACGAAGAGCAAAAAAGCAAATTCAAAGAAGCAATCATAAAAATTCTTGAAAAAAACCGTACAAAAAAAGGAATTGTTCACCCCCCCTCGCCGCCACCTGTTACACCTACACCTACGCCTTCATCTCCACCGGCTGAAACTGTCCAGCCGGCAGCAACACCACAACAGCCATCTGCTGAACCATCTGCAACACCAGAAAGTTCGCAACAAGAAAAACTTAACCGGATGAGTTCGCACTATACTGCAGGAGTGAATCTGTATCGGAAACGGGAATATGAGAAAGCAATCGCAGAATGGGAAGAGGTCTTAAAACTTGACCCGAACCATAAAAAATCAAAAGATATGATACAGAAAGCCAAAAAACAATTAAGTAAATAGTTTCTGTTGATTTTTAATTTTTAATTTTTAATTGATGTTATTACTATGGCTATTCTCCAAATAAAAAAATATCCGGAAAAAATACTTAAAACCAAAACAGAGAAAATCAACCTCCTTAACGGCAAACTGATAAAACTATCCAGAAATATGCTTGAAACGATGTATTTTTTTAACGGAATCGGGCTTGCCGCGAATCAGGTTGGCGAATTATCAAGCGTTTTTGTAGCAGACATAAAGCCCGACGGTAAGCCCCAACCAGTCGTGTTGTTTAATCCTGAAAGATTATCTGCTGATGGGAATTGTTATTTAGAAGAAGGATGCCTGTCATTCCCGGGTATCACAACAAAAATAAAACGAGCTGAAAAAATTGTCGTCTACGGTATAACACCTGACGAGAAAGAATTGAAAATAGAAGTTGAAGGACTGCTGGCACGAGTTTTTCAACACGAGATTGACCACTTAAATGGTATCGTGTTTTTTGATAGAGTGAATCTATTAAAAAAATGGCAACTCAAACGAAAGTATTTTCATTTCTGCCTCGGGCATAACAAATAAGCCACAGAAGCACGGAATCCATAGATGTTGCCTCTGTTAATAACTCAGAAATTTTCGTGGGGTGGGTAGAAACTACAATTTAAAATTAAAAATTAAAAATGTAAAATTGGTAATGGCGAATGTAAATTCGTTATTACCAATTGTAGTAGCTCCGATTTGTTGGAGCTTTTTCTTTTTGGAATCAAAATGTAAGCAAATGCTTACATTTGAATTTTGCTTGTCGGTAATTTTTGGTTTTTCAATTAGCCCAAATGGTCTAATTGAAAATTTAGGATTTGGAGTTCGGAGAAATTTGGAATTTAGAGAAAGATGAATGCCACTGAAGTCACTGAAAATACTGAGTAGTCGTAATGCCGTAAACTGAAAGTTCACGCCTACAAATTATAAATTTGAAACTCGGCTACAAGTGGCTACAGTATGATGTCTCAAAAAATTTGAAAATTTCAAGTCTGGCACGGTTTTTGACGGTTTTTCACGGTTTTTCCGGTTTTTCCACGGTTTTTCTGGCACGGTTTTTCCCGGTTTTTCCGGTTTTTCGCGGTTTTTCCGGTTTTTTCGGTTTTTTCGGTTTTTGCGGTTTTGCGCGGTTTTGCGGTTTTCCCACGGTTTTCCGGTTTTCGGTTTTTGCGGTTTTCGGTTTTTGGCACGGTTTTGCGGTTTTGTAATTTATACTGACCGTGAAACACTCGCAGCGCTTACCCCGGAACCCGCCGAAGATTGCGTCAAGGCACTACTCACTCGCCTGTTCAACAAACTGGAATAATTTTACACCCCATCCCCCCTTCTCCCAAAAATTTTTTTATTGCAATTTTTTTTAGATTTTTGTATAATTTTTAAGTGGATATTATTTTTTTTGGTACACCTGAATATGTTGTGCCTATTTTTGAGCATTTGCTTAAAGAGAAAAATGTTGTCTGTGTAGTTACCCGCAGTGATAAACCGTCAGGCAGACACTTTCATTTTATACCATCTCCAATAAAAAAAATAGCAATAGAAAAAAATATTCCTGTAATAACACCCGAATCTCTTAACGACAGAGATTTTATCACTCAGCTGTCAACCGTCAACTCTCAACTTGGTATTGTTACTGCTTACGGAAAAATTTTGCCAAAAGAAGTGCTTGATATTTTTCCGTTTGGGTGTGTTAATTTACATTTTTCACTTCTGCCTAAATACAGAGGTGCTGCGCCTATTCAGTGGGCGATTATTAACGGCGAGTCAGAAACAGGTGTAAGTAGTTTTTTTATGGATGAAGGACTTGATACTGGCAAGATAATCTTTCAGAAAAAAATTGAAATCGGCAGAGACGACGATACTTTATCACTACAAAAAAAACTTATTCCGGTTGCAATTCAAGTTCTGGACGAAACATTGTCAAAAGTAGCAATTGGCGAAAAAGGTGCTGCACAGGTAGGTTCACCAACATATGCACCACCATTGAAAAAAGAAGATGGTAAAATCAACTGGGACAAGCCAGTAAATGAAATATACAATTTAATCCGCGGCACCAAGCCGTGGCCAAATGCGTATACTGCAATTAAAAATGACGCTATGCTAAAATTAAAAATGAAAAATTTAAAAATCATTGATGCAGAAATCTTGCCATCTTTCAATCTATCCATTTCTCAATCTTGTCCTGCCGGTTCTATTGTTTCAATTCCAAAAAATATCGGGTTTGTTGTGAAGTGTAACCCCGGGTTCTTGCTCGTTAAGACCATCCAACCTGCCTCAAAAAATGTTATGTCCGCATGGTCATTTCTGTTAGGTCATAAACTTGCCATTGGCGAAAAATTATATTGACAAATCTGATAATTTTGGTATAATGATAATAAGAACTTAGAGTTTAGAATTTAGAGTTTGCCGTTAAATTGAAAATTGGGATTTGGAATTTGCTGTTAAAGGGGGGGGGTGGTTTTTTATGAACGGCTTAAAAACTTTTTTGCTGATGCTTTCTATGATGGCGCTTTTTCTGTTAATCGGGAATGCTATTGGTGGTCAGCAGGGAATGGTTACTGCGTTTATATTTGCAGCGATTATGAACTTTTTTATGTACTGGTTTTCAGATAAAATAGTGCTTGCAATGTATGGTGCAAAACCGGTATCTGAAACAGAAGCACCATCAATATACCGTGTTGTCAGACGGCTTGCGGTGAAGGGTAACATCCCTGTCCCGAAGGTTTATATTCTGCCAATGAATATACCGAATGCGTTTGCAACCGGCAGGAATCCTAAAAATGCATCAGTTGCTGTAACGAATGGTATTATGGATATACTTAATGAAACCGAACTTGAAGGTGTGATTGCACACGAACTTTCACATATCAGACATCGCGATATCTTAATAGCAACAATTGCAGCAACAATGGCAGGTGCAATATCACTACTTGCCAGAATGGCGCAGTGGGCTGCAATTTTTGGTGGTGGTTCAAGAGGTGGAGATAGCAGAGACAGAGGTGGTGGTATCGGTCTTTTGGCTGCTGCAATTATCGCACCGATAGCAGCACTGCTTATTCAACTTGCAATCTCGCGTTCCCGTGAATATGGTGCAGATGAAGGTGCTGCGAAACTGACAGGAATGCCGATGGCACTTGCTGCTGCTTTAAGAAAATTGGAAAGTCAATCAAAACATATTTCATCAAATGTTGAGCCAACAACTGCACATATGTTTATTGTCAATCCATTAAAAGGCGATGCAATATTTAAGTTGTTTTCAACACATCCGCCGATACAGGAACGGGTGAAACGACTTGAAAAAATGGCGGCGGGACCGCGGATTATCTATTAAATGAAGAAAGTATTACTGTGGATTTTGTGGGTGATAATAGCGGTGATTGCGTTTGTTGTTGGGATAAATCGGTTAATAGATGCGTTGATTCATAGCAAAAAAGACAGAATTGTCCCTAATATTATTGGTAAAAGTATCGCGGATTCGCTGGATATTTTATCACAACTGAATTTATATCTTAAAAAAAGTGGTGAAGAGTTTAATCCCAATGTGCCTGCAGGATTAATCATTTCACAGACCCCGCCAGCCAGCAGTATAATAAAAGAAGGCAAAGCAGTTAATGTAATTATCTCTTCTGGTGGCGAGGTTATTTTTACACCGAATTTAATCAATCAGACAGTTCGGTCAGCGCAATTGATACTGCGAAAAAACGGGCTGGATTTAGGTGAGCAATCAGAAAAATACTCAATTATTTTTGAAAAAGGAAAAATAACCTCGCAAGAACCACCAGCGAATACTACAGTTCCCAAAGATGCACTTGTGAATATAGTTGTATCGTTAGGCAGTCCGCCGGAAGGTATGTTACTTATGCCTGATTTTAATGGCAGAAATATTACAGAAGCGCAAGAGTGGGCTAACCAGAATGGTATCATCATAAAAAATATAAATACGGTTAAAGACACTATATCGTTGGAAGTTGAAAATACAATAATCAAACAAACACCTGAAAGTGATAATGTCATTACTAAAGAAAAGCCAGTAGAGTTCTGGATATCTGTTAAAGAGAAAAGCGAAACCACAAATTAGACAGACATATGAATCTGAAAAAAAGATTTATACCCGACTTCAGTCGGCGAAAAAAGATTCTGACAGGATTTACAGGATAATCGCATAATTGATTGACACTTGAAGTATAGAAAATTATAAAAGCAATCACAAATGAACTTGGATAGTCACAGATAGGTTGCAGAGCATTTGCTCTATATGTTTTGTCGTCGGAATATAGAGCACTTGCTCTATATTCATTGTATCGGAAATTGAAAGAATTGCCACTGAAAACACTGAAAAACAAACAAGCCCACTAAAGTGGGGAATAAAAAATCTTTCCATGATAATGAGTATTGAGATTGCACCATCTATATTATCAGCAGATTTTTCTAATCTATTGAAAGATATAAAAAAATGTGAATCTGCAGGTATAAAAATTTTGCATATTGATGTAATGGATGGCCATTTTGTGCCGAATATCACGATAGGACCGGTTGTTGTAGAATCATTAAGAAAAAAAACCAGTTTAATTTTAGATACACATCTTATGATAACAGAGCCAGAAAGATATATTGAATCGTTTGTGAAAGCAGGCAGTGACTGGATGACTTTCCATATAGAAGCGGTAAGAAATCCGTCAGCAGTAATAAAAAAAATAAAATCGTTCAAACTTAAAGCTGGCATTGCTATTAATCCTGCGACATCGGTTACTGTGATAGAAAAATATCTGGACAAATCAGATTTAGTGCTTGTGATGAGTGTCAATCCCGGTTTCGGCGGGCAGGAATTTATTCCATCTGCCTTAAAAAAAATAGCAGAATTGAAAAAAATCAGAGAAGCTAAAAATCTTACTTATAAAATAAGTGTTGATGGTGGAATAAATTTTGATACAATATCATCTGTTGTAGATGCAGGTAGTGATATCGTTGTTGCTGGGAATTCTATTTTCAATGCTGGGTTGGGTATTGAAAAAAGTATAGAAAAATTAAGGAGGTTTTAATATGGCGGTTGCAATTCGGTTAAAACGGATAGGGAAATTACTTAAGCCCATCTATCGTGTTGTAGCAATTGACTCAAAGAAACGAACTGTTGGTAAACCGATAGAACAACTTGGTTATTACAATCCACGCGATAAAAACGGGAAAGATATCTCGTTAAATGTTGAAAGAATAAATTACTGGATAAAAGCGGGTGCGATTGTTTCTGATACGGTAAAAGGCTTGCTAAAAAAATCCCAAATACAAGAAACGCAAATAGACGCGAATAAATAAGGAGATTTTCTATATGAAAGAACTTGTTGAATACATTGTTAAGGCACTTGTGGATAAACCAGAGAGTGTTGTGGTTTCTATTGCCGAGACGGATTATGGAAATGTTGTAAAAATAAAAGTTGATGAGACAGATAAAGGCAGAATAATTGGTAAACAAGGACGAATTATAAAAGCAATCCGTCAGGTTGTTTCTGCATCTGCAACAAAAAACAACGAGCATTACAGAGTAGAAATTGCTGAATAAAATGTTAATAGATATTCTTACACTTTTTCCAGCAGTTTTTAAGAATGTTTTTTCAGCAAGTATAATAAAAAAAGCAACTGAAAAAAAATTGGTAGATATACAGATTACAAATATTCGTGACTTCGCAATTGGGAAACATAAAACGGTTGACGATAAACCTTACGGCGGCGGTTCTGGAATGATTCTGATGGCTGAGCCAATTGTTAAAGCGATAGAAACAATTAAAAATTCAAAATTAAAAATTAAAAATTGTAGAACGATTCTTCTTTCACCACAGGGAAAAGTTTTTAATCAACAAAAGGCAAAAGAACTTGCTAAATATCAGCATCTGATATTTGTTTGCGGGCATTACGGTGGTGTAGATGAACGGGTATTAAAATTTGTAGATGAAGAGTTATCAATCGGTGATTACATTTTGACTGGTGGTGAAATCCCAGCAATGGTCGTTGTAGATGCGGTAGTTCGTTTGATACCAAAAGTTGTAGCAAAAAGCAATTCCATTAAACAAGATTCACATTGGTCTGATGGTCTTACAAGTTCTGTCTATACGAGACCTTATAATTTTCGCAATTTAAAAGTTCCTAAAGTACTTTTATCAGGTAATCACAAAAAAATAATGGAGTGGCGAAAACAAAGTGCAATTCGGAATACTCTCAAAAAGCGACCTGATTTGCTAAAAAAGAGAATCAAATAACTGAAAAACATTAAATGGTTAAATGGCTGAATGGCTGAATGGTTAGCAATGTAGCAATTTATTCTTTTTAATTTTTAATTTATAATTTTTAATTGCCGTAGTTTGGAATTTGCCGTTATATCTGGGGGATAAAATGGAAAATCTTGTAAGTTTTGTTGAAAATCAGTATGTAAAAAAGAACTATCCTGATTTTAAACCGGGTGATACAGTAAAGGTTCACTACAAAATTGTAGAAGGTGAATCAGAAAGAACACAGATTTTTGAAGGCACTGTATTAAGAAAACGTGGTACAGGAAACAGTAAAACAATCACTGTAAGAAAGGTTTCGTTTGGAAGTGGTGTTGAGCGAATTTTTCTGTTGAACTCGCCTTGTATAGAAAAAATTGAAATAGTCAAAAGCGGTAAGGTCAGCAGAAGCCGACTATACTATTTAAGAAAACTATTTGGTAAAGCGGCACGGATAGAAGAAAAATCAACCACAGAACAATCTGGTAATGAAAAAACTGTTTGAGTTTGATAAAAAAATTCGGTGTGCAGGCTTTTTGGTTGGTGTTGATGAAGCAGGCAGAGGACCTTTAGCAGGACCTGTTGTTTCAGCTGCTGTAATACTTAAACGGAATCTCTTTATCAAAAATCTTAATGATTCAAAAAAACTTAAAACCCAAACCAGATTTGCAGTTTTTAATGAAATACTTAATAACTGTATTGACTGCCAGGTTGGTATTATTGATAATTTCACAATTGACCGTATCAATATCCTGAAAGCAACCAAACTTTCAATGCAACTTGCTGTTAAGAGATTGAATTTGAAACCCTGTTTGGTGCTTATAGATGGTAACCAACCGATAGATATAAAAATTCCGCAAATTACAATCATAGATGGTGATACAAAAAGTGCTTCTATTGCGGCTGCATCTGTGATTGCTAAAGTTACACGAGATCTGTTGATGATTGGGTATGATAGATATTTTCCGAATTACGGTTTTATAAAACATAAAGGTTACGGAACAAAACTGCATATTGATGCAATAAACAATTTTGGTCCCTGTCAACTTCACAGAAAAAGTTTTAAACCGGTAAAAATCTATGACGCATCAATCACAAGGTGAACTTGGGAAATCAGGTGAGTTCCAGGCAGAACAATTTCTCAAAAATGCCGGCTACAAAATCATTACTAAAAATTTCAGAACCAGATATGGCGAGCTTGATATTATTGCCCGCGATGATGATACAATCGTTTTTATAGAAGTAAAAACAAGAAAAGGTTCTGACAAATACGGTGCACCGGAGTATTCTGTGACTGGCTACAAACAGCGAAATTTAGCATATGCTGCGATTATCTATATTAAAAAAAATTCGCTGACTACAAATTACCGTTTTGATGTTGTTGCAATTTGTGAGAATAAAATTGAACATATAAAAAATGCGTTTGTTCCTTCTGGTTTCACAATTTAAAATATGTTTTTGTTTAAATCAAATTTAGAAAAAGGAATTGAAATATTAAATACCGGTAAATACGACAATGCAATCAGCCATTTTTCGGCAATGCTTTCTAAAAATCCGGATAATTGCGAAGCACAGTTTTATCTCGCAAAAGCATACCTCAAAAAAGGCGATACTGTAAAAACAAAAGAAAACCTTTTAAGATGTATAGAGCTTAAAGCGTCTGATGAAATAATCCAAAATATTACAGAAATCACAAATTATAAAAAAATATCGTCTGACCAGTTTTATAATACATATTTAAGTTTTTCAAATGATGGTAAAAAAATAGTTTTTATATCTGCAAGACGAGATACCAATAATGATGGCCGACTGAATCATCTTGATAATGGCGGTGTTTATATTATAGATACAAATGGTAGAAATGAAAAACAGATTGTAGATGACAGATATATCAACTCTGATTGTTCGTTTTCGCCGGATGGCAGGTATGTTATCTATCTTTCTCGCCGACGAGATACAAATAATGATGGTAGAATTGACAGCAAGGATTCGCCGGCAATTTTTATTTTTGATTTGGAAAAAGGCGACGAACAAGTTCTCGTATCCGACGAGATATATAATAAAAAGGCGGTTTTTTCGCCCAATGGGAAATCAGTTGTTTTTTGTGGCTGGCGGCGGTTGGGCGGGAATTCCGGGATTTATTCCGTTGATATAAAAACAAAAATAATTTCGGAATTGGTACCGGATTTATATGAAAATACATTACCATCTATATCAAACAATGGCCAGTTTGTTCTGTACGCTTCCTGGCGGACGGATACTAATGGTGATGGCAAAATTGACTTCAGGGATGCGTCTTCAGTATATTTAACAGATATCACTACTAAAGTCACTGTTCAACTCACAAAAGACAGATTTGATAATTCTTTTCCTGAATTCTCACCTGATAATAAAAAAATTGTTTATCTATCCCGACGAAGAGATACAAATAATGACGGCAAAATTGATTCGCTGGATTTCTCCGGTGTGTATGTTTTAGATATTGATAAAAAAATTCCGGAGGAGATTGTTTCTGACAATTTTTTTAATAAATTTCCGACATTTACAGGAAATATTGAGAATATTGTTTTTCTCGGCTCGTGGCGCCGAAAATACCGTATCAAAGACGAAGTAGTCAGAGACCTTTTTGAAAACAAAGGTGTTTTTATCGTTAATCTCAAAACTAAAAAGACAGATACTCTGGTCAACGACAATTATTTTTCGTCATCATTACCACAGGTAAGCAAAACTAATAAGGTTGCATATCTGTCCTGGCGAAAAACTACACGCCGCGGAATTTTTATACGGGATATATTCAAACTGCCATCACTTTCTGAATTAAAAGAGATTATCCAGGAAAACTTATAAAAGATAAAAGCGAGTAAAAAATGCTTTCGCAAGTTTATTCAGCATCTGTTTATGGCATAAACGGTTACATCGTTACTGTAGAGGTTGATATATCTGCAGGATTCCCAACATTTTCAATTGTTGGACTGCCTGATACCTCGGTAAAAGAATCACGCGACCGCGTAATCTCGGCAATAAAAAACTCATGTTATGATTTTCCTACCAAAAAAGTAACGGTCAATCTGGCGCCTGCAGGTGTAAAAAAAGAAGGTGCGATTTTTGACCTGCCTATTGCGATAGGGATTCTGGTTGCTACCGAGCAGATAAAAACGAGCAATAACAAATACTCGCTTGTTGGCGAGCTCTCGCTTGATGGCTCAATCAGAAAGGTCAACGGGGTACTTCCGATAGCAATCAAACTGAATGAAGAAAAGTTTGACGGGCTGGTTCTGCCGGAAGCAAACAAAAACGAGGCTGCGATTGTTGACGGGTTAGATGTTTATCCAGCAAATAATCTCAAAAAAGCAGTAGAAATAATTACTATTGAAACCAAACCAGCCAGTTATAAAATTGATTTGCTAAAAATTTTTTCTGCCTCGTCCTGTTATAATCTTGATTTCAAAGATGTCAAAGGACAGTCATTTGTTAAACGCGCGATAGAAGTCGCTTGCGCTGGCGGGCATAACATACTTTTAATCGGCTCGCCTGGCAGTGGCAAAACAATGCTATCTAAACGAATCCCGACGGTATTACCGCCGATGTCGTTTGAAGAAGCAATTGAAACCACAAAAATTCATTCTATTGCAGGGCTTACAAGTGTACATTCAGCACTTATCGCTACCCGTCCGTTTCGTGCACCGCATCACACGATTTCAGATGTCGCCTTAATTGGCGGCGGCTCATATCCAAAACCTGGCGAAGTGTCGCTTTCACATAATGGTGTTCTGTTTTTAGATGAATTGCCAGAATTTCATAGAAATGTTTTAGAGGTTTTAAGACAGCCACTTGAAGACGGAATCGTTACCGTTTCTCGTGCACAGGCATCACTTACATATCCAGCCAGATTTATGCTGGTTGCAGCAATGAATCCCTGCCCGTGTGGCTACTACGGTCATCCGACGAAAGAATGCACCTGCACACCATTCGTGATACAGAAGTATATCTCCAAAATATCAGGCCCGTTGATGGACAGAATTGACCTGCATATAGATGTGCCGTCAGTAAAATTTGAAGAACTATCTGATACAATGGCTGCTGATTCGTCAGCTGATATACGGAAACGGATTGTTAAAGCACGCCAGATTCAGAAAGAAAGGTTCAAAACTGAAAAAAATATCTATTGTAATGCCCATATGGAATCTAAGCAGATAAAGTTCTACTGTGAGATTGGCGATGAGAGTAAAAAACTGTTGAAACATGCAATGGACAAACTCGGTTTTTCTGCACGTGCACATGATAGAATCTTAAAAGTTGCCCGAACCATTGCTGACCTCGCGGGTTCGTCAGGTGTTGAAACCTCGCACATTGCAGAAGCAATACAGTATCGGTCATTGGATAAAAATATGTAATACCAAAATTTCTATTGACAAAACCTGAAAAATTCTTTATAATTATTTATTATATATCAGGGGGTTTTATGAAAAAGAAAACTAGATGGTTAGGTTTGCCTTTACTTATTTCTATATTTTTACCTTTTACCTTTTACCTTTTACCTGCCTTTACTACCTGTCTTTATGCTAAACAGCAGTTAAAGGTTTATACTGTTGTTAATGGCGATACGCTATCCAGTATAGCACAGAAGTTTTACAACGATTATTTGCAATGGAAAAAAATTCATTCCTACAACAAATTTATCAAGAATCCACATTGGATATTTCCAGGCGATGAATTAGTTATTCCTGTAGAAGTGGAAGATACAGTTGTAACGGCTGAAACCCAAAAAGAAGAACCTGCTGTTTCTACAGATACTCTTGCAGCCACATCTCCCGCACCGCCTGCTCCCGCTCCGGTTATTAAAAAAGAAGAACCTGCGCCGCCTGTTAAAAAAGCTGAAGAGGATTCCGTTATTGCGGGTGAGAACTGGGAATTTGACGGTTATGTTTCAGGTGAAAAAGACCGAAAAATAATTATCGGACAGAGCGATATTGTTTTTCTGGATTTAGGAAAAAAACAGAATGTAAAAGCGCTTGACAGATATACTATTTATAGAAAAGACAGAAGTATTATTCACCCTGAAACAAATGAAAACCTTGGTAACCTTATAAGAAAGATAGGTGTGCTTGAAATCACAACAGATGTACAGAGTGAAACCTGTACAGGCAGGGTAATAATGGCTCGGGAACCTGTGATGGTTGGCGATATGATAAAAAAGCAACCGCAGTAAAGGCAATTAAAAATTAAAAATGCAAAATTAAAAATTGTAATAGTTAAATGAAGAAATTTTTACTTTTTGTCGTTATAGTTGTTGTAATTATTTACTGGGCGACTAATTTTATTAAAACAGGAAAGTTACAGAAATTTATAGATGACAATTCAGACAAAGAGTGGGCACCAAAAGTTCAATTCTATCTCGGCGATATTTACCAGACATTCTCTAAACCTGACAAAGCGGAATTCTGTTTTAACCGGGTTTTAGAAAACTATACATCCTCGCAGTTCCTGGTGGATTCAATGTATCGGCTTGGTGTTATTTATGAAGATACTAAAAGATTTTCTCAGGCAAAAGAAATTTACAAAAAAATCTTGGACGAACATCCCGACTATGAAAGAATCAAAATGGTTGAAACCCGATATGGTTTTGTAATGAATTATTAAGATGAAAAAATTTTTTTACCTTTTACCTTTTACCTTTTACCTTTTACCTTTTACCTGCCTTTACAGCGAATATTTCATCCAAGCAGGACTTTTCAAAGATAAGGATGAAGCAATAACACATCAGTTATATCTCGCCAGCCATAACTATCCAGTAATTTTAAGTTCTAACGGCTACTACAAAATTATTGTCGGTCCATATGAACAAAAAGAAACAGTGGAGTTTGTAATCGCAAAATTGTTAGCAGAAGAGAATATATCAGCAGGTTTTGTGGACGAGTTCAATCCTGATAAACTTGCTGAAGTTGAAGAGACGGATACAGATATTTCAGACGAGGTACTTAATGAGTTGATAAGTTTGTCTTTTGATTTTTTAGGTGTCTCATATAGATACGGCGGTACAGATATTGAGAAAGGAATTGATTGCTCGTATTTTATGCAGATGATTTACAGCTCGTTAGGGACGATTTTGCCGAGAACATCACGGCTTCAATTTAAGATGGGCAAGAAAATAAAACGGGATGAACTGATACCAGGCGATTTGGTTTTTTTTAGAAAATATCCGTATCGGTCAAGAATAAACCATGTCGGGCTTTATATCGGTAATGATGAATTTATCCATGCCTCTTACGGTGCTAAAAAGGTCACCATAAACTCGCTGAACGAAACATACTACAGAAAAAGGTTCAGTGGTGCCCGCCGACCGCTATAATAATAACAGAATTCAGAATTAAGAACTCAGAAATGAATTCGTTTGTCAGGATAGTCACTTCAAAAATGAAAGAAAAACATATCGGCGTCAGAGAACTTGCCCGTAAGTGTGGTGTTGACGCTTCTTTTATCTCAAAAATTATTCAAGGACAACGAAACCCGCCTTCTGACGACAAAACAATAAAAAAATTTGCTACTGCCCTATCTGTTGACCCTGTAATGCTTACTATCTATACCGGCCATATCCCAGATTCCCTGCAGCCGATTTTAGAAGACCCGGCATTTATACAAAACTTACCATATCAAAAACAGCCAACTCGTAAAACACCTGAACCAACTGTTAAACCTATCAATAAGAAACCACCACAAAAATCCGACCTTTCTGATGAACTCCTGTAGTATTGGAACATTTAGTATTTTATTCTTCTGAATTTGGTATGATTTCTTCGCCGAGCTGGCCGGGGTGATATTTACCTTTATAGGAAGATTTTGGAGAGCGTAAGATTCTTATCCCTTTTGCACCTGCTTCTTGTGCTGCAGTAATATCCGAGTCAGAATCACCATAAAAAATTGAGATATTAAGTTCTTTAATTTTATTTGCTTTTTTATGTTCAAAATAAATATTCTGTTTTTTAATACCAAAGGTTTTGTTCAAAAAATCTCTTAAAATATCACCTTCAAAATCTTCGCGTGAGGTAATCACAAAAATTTCGTCACATTTCTGTTTATGCTCGTTCAAAATTTTTTCTGTTACTTTTTTTACAATACTGTTGCCTTCATCACTTTTGTTAACGATTGCCCACCATTCATCTGAGTATTCGGAATACTCGCTTTTGTTCGCTATCTCAAATGCTGGTGTAGAAAAAAGAAGTGTATCATCACAATCAAACCCGACATTGATTGATTGCTGAACTTTTGGTGCTGTAGCGCAGCCGGTAAAGGCAGCAAACAGCAAATAGCTAATAGCAAATAGCAGAGAGAGAATAGAGGAAAGAGGAGAGCGGTTAGCAGTTGGATTTCTATCCGCTATTCTCTTTACGCTATCCACTATCCGCTCTATTAACTTTTTACCTTTAACCTGCATTTTTGTCTTCTTTCAAGATTTTTGTGAAACAAAAAACTATCAGCGATAATATAAAAAACCATGAAACCGATAAAAAAAGCCAGCCTGAAAATATCATATTTTTTTCGTGTTAATTTGTGGTTACCTTTCTATTCCAAGCAATTTTGACAAGAACTGCTAAAAGTACAAAAAGCCCAACCAGCATTATTCGTGTCAGGACCATAAAATTAAAATTTTCAGCCGAAGCATTTTTCATGAAAATTACAGGCAATCCATCCTGTATAAACCAGAAAATCAGAATCAAAATCAGAAACAGCGGAGTGATATATTTGATTATGAACTTATAAAACTTTGGAATTTTTATATCCGCACCGATATGCATCTCATCCCACGCATTATCAATTCCGAACACCCAACTAAACAAAATCGCTTCAACAGTCCCAAACAAAACCAGACAAAAAGTTCCACCCCAGAAGTCCAATTCATCAACAACACCTTGTCCTAAAAAGAATATTGCAGGCTGACATAAAACGAAACAGACAACTGAAAAAATACCAATCGCTTCTTTGCGTGATAAATCAAACTCATCTTCTAAAAATGCGATTGCTGGCTGTGCTAACGAGACCGACGAAGTAACACCTGCGAGAAAAAGCAGCAGAAACCATAATGTTGCAAAAACCAAGCCAAACGGTATTTTTCCGAAAATTAACGGCATTGTTACAAAACCCAAATTGAATGCGCCGCTTTTTGCAATCGGCACAATCTCTTGAGGGCCAAAAAACACGAATGCAGCTGGTATCACAATAGAGCCGCCTAAAATTACTTCTGCAAACTCGTTTGTCGTTGCTGCGGTAAGCCCGGATAAGACAACATCATCCTGCTTTTTCAGATATGACGCATATGTTAAAATCACACCGATTCCGACGGAAAGTGTGAAAAAAATCTGGCCTGCTGCTGCCAGCCAAACCTTACTGCTTAATAATTTAGAGAAATCCGGATTCCATAAAAAACCCAAGCCGTTTTTGAGATTCCAGGTAGGTTTTGTCATATCAGGTGTGCCGAGTGTAAGGACTCGTATAGTAATTAAAATTCCGCAGATAAATAAAACAGGCATCGCAATTCTTGAAAGTTTCTCAATACCACCTTTTATCCCGTAATATACAACGACGATATTCAGAATAAAGGTAATAATAAAAAAAGTATAAGCAGTACTGATTCCAGAAAAGTAATCGTTTTTTGCCAATCCTTGATAGCCGGCTAAAAACGATTTCATTGTTTCAGGTGTTGTAGCAGTTGTATATTTACCTGTTATTGTAAAAAAAGTATAACCCAACAGCCATGATTCAATATATGTATAATAGATAAAAATTACAATAGGACCAAAAATGCCGATAACACCGAAGTATTTTATGAATCTATTTTTTTGCCACATTGTATGAAAAATACCAGGTGCAGTGCCGTGCTCAAAACCACCTCCGAACCTGCCGAGCGTCCATTCAATCCACATTAACGGGATACCGAGTAAAAGGAATGAGATAAAATAAGGAATCATAAATGCACCGCCACCGTTCTGTGCCGCTTGAACCGGGAACCTCAAAAAATTACCGAGTCCAACAGCGCTTCCTGCA
Organism: Elusimicrobiota bacterium; assembly: GCA_040757695.1. NCBI lineage: Bacteria > Pseudomonadati > Elusimicrobiota > Elusimicrobiota bacterium. The sequence goes on along the minus strand of JBFLWK010000006.1, from coordinate 45,402 downwards.
ACTGCAAGTATCACTCCTAATTTAGAACCCCAAGATTGTCTGCTATTATTCATACATTTATAATTATATCAAAAAAATAAAAAAATTGCAAATACATTTTTTTACTTGACAGATTTCTTTATTTTTTGTATAATGTTCAAAAATTGAACAATTGGTGGTTTTTATGGAAACGACGATATCAGACCGAGAATTTGCAATAATACAGGAATTAGCCAATAGCGCTTCTTTTAACCAGCGAGTGGTTGCCAAGAAACTTGGTATCTCGTTAGGGCTGACGAATCTTATAATAAAACGTCTTACAAAAACCGGCTACATAAAAATAAAACAGATTAACCGTCGCAATATCCGATATCTTTTAACCCCGAAGGGTTTTTCTGAAAAAGCACGGAAATCGTATAATTATACATTAAGAACAATAACAATACTGTCGCATATCAGAAGCACTATCCAAAATTTAATTTTTGAAAAATATAACTCCGGTATAAAAAATTTTTTTATTGATGGTGATAACGAACTTGCTGATTTAACCGAATCCGCATTTAAGAAGCTTGATATCCCGGATATAAATTATTATCGCAGAATAAAGAATGGAAAAACAACAACTGCTCCGTTTGTGATATTGAGCACTTCTGAAAATGTTTTTAACAAGCACTGTGTTAATTTAATTTCGTATCTTGCTGAAAAGGGCTTGAATGTATGAATATACTTAAAAACATAAAAGATGTAATAGAAAACGAAATAGAAACATTAAAAATTGTTAGAAAAGATGTTGACCTATCATATAAAAAAGCGGTTCAGATGATTTTTAATTGTAAAGGGAAAGTGATTGTAACCGGTGTTGGGAAATCAGGAAACATTGCACAAAAAATAGCGTCCACACTGGTATCAACAGGTACACCTGCGATTTATTTACATCCTACAGAAGGTATGCATGGCTCTTTAGGTGTTGTTCATAAAAACGATATAATTCTTGCTATCGGTAAATCAGGCGAAAGCGATGAACTTTTGGGGCTGTTGCCATCAATCAAGAAAATAGGTGCCAAGATAATTTCTATAACAGCCAATCTTGAAGGAATACTTGCTAAAAACTCAGATGTTGTTTTGTTCACAAAAATAGGTAGTGAAGCCTGCCCATTGAATCTTTCGCCAACCAATTCTACAACCGCTGCGCTTGTCGTGGGTGATGCGGTTGCGATTACACTGATGAAAATGAGAAAATTTCAATCGGATGATTTTGCACTGCTTCACCCTGGCGGAATGATAGGGAAACAGCTTTTGACAGTTGGCGATATTATGAGAACTGGCGAGAATAACGCAACAATCAGAATTGATGATTCAATAAAAAATATGCTTTTAGAAATTACAAAAAAAAGATGTGGCGCTGTCTCGGTTATAAATAAAAACCAGAAACTGCTTGGTTTTATAACTGATTACGACATAAGAAAAATTTTGGAACGAAAAGAAAATATATTTACAAAAAAAATCAAAGATATTATGAATCCCCAACCGATATTTGTATATTCAGATATAAAGGCGACAGATGCGCTTAACATAATGCAGAACAGAGAAAAGACGATTGTAGTTTTACCCGTGCTTAACAGACGAAAAAAAGTCGTCGGTATTATACATATGCAAGATATTCTGGCGAAAGGCTTTTAAGGAGTTTTATGAAAATTCAGATGGTTGATTTGAAGGCTAATTACGAAGGGCTTAAAGCGGAAATTGACGCTGCAATAAAGAATGTTTTAAACAAAACAAATTTTATTTTAGGCGACGAAGTAAAAAAATTTGAAGAAGAATTCGCAAAATACTGCGGCACAAAATATGCCGTTGGTGTTGCAAACGGAACGGATGCGATAAAGATTGCACTTCTTGCTTGCGGTATCAAAAAAGGTGATGAAGTTATTACAACACCATTTACATTTATAGCAACATCAGAGGCGATTGTTCAAGCGGGCGGTGTGCCTGTTTTCGTGGATATTGATTTGGAAACATATGATATCGACCCGAAGAAAATAAGAGAGTGCATAGAAGCAAGAAGCAAGAAGCAAGAAGCAAAAGTGAAAGCGATTTTGCCTGTTCATCTTTACGGTCATCCCTGTGAGATGTCGGAAATACTAAAAATTGCTAAAGAAAATAATTTACTGGATATTGAGGATTGCGCACAATCTTTCTCTGCAAGATACCGTTTACCATCTACCGATTATCGTTTTACTGGTTCTTTCGGCGATGCCGGCTGTTTCAGTTTCTTTCCGGCAAAAAATCTCGGTTGTTTTGGCGACGGTGGGATGGTAATTACTAATAACCAAGAGATTTATGAAAATGTAAAGGCGCTTCGGAATCACGGGCAGAGACAGAAGTATTTTTCTGAACTGGATGGGTTTAATTCACGACTGGATACAATTCAGTCAGCGATTCTTTCGGTAAAATTAAGATATATTGATAAATGGACTGAAATGCGAAATAAAGTTGCACAAAAATATAATGAATTACTGAAAGATACCGCGGTTGTGCCTAAGGTTTCAGAAAATTGCAAACACTCGTTTAATTATTACACGATTCGGTTCAAAGACAAAGCAACCCGAGATAAAGTCCAGAAGTATTTATTGGAAAACGGTGTTGCCTGTCAGATATATTATCCGTGTTCGCTGCATCTTCAGAAAGTTTATGAAAGTTCAGGTTACAAAAAAGGTGATTTTCCTGTATCTGAAAAAGCACAGGATGAAACGCTGTCGCTTCCGATGTATCCGGAACTGGACGAGGAGAAGATAAAATATATTGTTGAGAAAATAAAAGAAGGATTATGAAAGATGACAGCGATAAAAGAACAAGATTACAGTGATAGAGACCAATTGACGGGAAATATAATTAAATCCTGCTATTATGTTCATACAAAATTAGGTCCTGGGTTTAATGAGAGGATATATCAAAATGCTCTTAAAACAGCGATGGACGGACTGGAATTAAATTACATCCCGGAAAAAGAATTTCAAGTAAAATTTGATGGCAATAATGTCGGTAAATTCAGAGTTGATTTTTAAATTTTGGCAACAGACGATGTGAAATCCGTCGGTTAATGACATCGTTGTAATCGGCGATTTTATCGCTGTAATCTTGTGTTTCTGGAGGAAACAATGCAAGAGCAGGAGATTGATTTAAGGGACTATGTAAATGTGATTGTGAAAAGATGGAAATTGCTCGTCGGGCTTACAGTTGGCTGTGCAGTTGTGTCTGCTGTAATTTCATTACTTTTACCACCTGTCTATGAAACAACTGCAATTATTGAGCCGGCAAAGATACAGAAAACACCGATAGAAACTGCTGAGATATTAGAAGTATTATTCAAGAATCCGCTTAATCCCTATTTGCGAGAATTATTACAGCAGTTAGGAATAAAAGATGGACAAAAAGCATATAAAATTAGAAAACAGTTTAGTATTAAAGACAAAGTAGGTTATCTGTTAGTATCCGGAAAAGACAGGTCACCTGAAAAAGCCAAAAAATTGGTTGATGAAATCGTTTCCTTAATTCTGAAAAGGCAGGATGAAATAATAAAAAGCGCATTGAGTATTGTAGATGACGAAATGAATAAGTTAAAAGAGCAAATTGGCTCTACAAAAAATGAAATAGAACAACTTGATAAGAAATTTGTACAAAAAGAAAAGGCAGAAACAATGGGTCAAGGGTTGGTATTTCAATCACTTATTTCTGCCAAAGAAAACGCATTAAAAAGGCAATCAGAACTTGAAGAAAAATTAAGACAGAAAGAAATGGAACTGAAATACTCTACAAAGCCCGCTACAGTCGTTGCTGAATCAACAATACCGAAAATAAAAATCGCACCACAGAGGAGTAAAATTGTACTATTATCAACAATTGTTGGTTTTATGTTTTCTGTATTTTATGTCTTTATAGTTGAGTATTTTGAGAAAGGAAAATTATGAAAAGCAAACAATCTGCCGAGAAAAAGTTTTTTAGTCATGAAACTGTCTGTATTGATGAAAATGTAGAAATTGGCGAAGGTACAAAGGTCTGGCATTTTTCACATATACTCAAAAATTCAAGAATTGGCAAGAGTTGTATTATTGGTCAGAATGTGATGATAGGACCTGATGTCCGAATCGGCAATAGATGTAAAATCCAAAACAATGTTTCTGTATATCCAGGTGTAACACTGGAAGATGAAGTTTTTTGTGGTCCTTCCTGCGTATTCACAAATGTGTATAACCCGCGTGCATTTATAGAACGCAAGCATGAATTCAAGCCAACACTTGTTAAAAAAGGTGCTACTATCGGTGCGAATGCCACGATTGTATGTGGGACAACTATTGGTCAGTATGCTTTTATCGGTGCCGGTGCGGTTGTCAAAAAAGATGTTCAGGATTATGCGTTGGTAGTGGGTGTTCCAGCAAAACAAATCGGCTGGGTCTGTAAATGCGGCACCACCTTGAAGTTTGAAAAAAATTATGCTAAATGCAACTACTGCAACAGCAAATATGAGATACTTGATAAAGTGGCTGATAAAGTGGCTAGAATAATTCTTGTTGATAACTTTTCAACAAGAACTAAATAATATGAGACAGTTAAGCGAGATTAAGGTTATGACTAAAGACGAGCAAAATTTGTTGACAAGATGCCGCAAAGTAATTAAAAACATAGAGCCATCTGCAGAGGTTATCCTTTACGGCTCTCGGGCGAGAGGTGATGCTTCAGAAGAAGCAGATTATGACTTACTCGTATTGGTTGACGGTGAAGTTTCACTTAAAAGAGAGGATCTTATTTGTCGTCAATTATATCCTATAGAATTAGAAACAGGGAAGGTTTTATCAGCAATTGTTCATGGTCGCCAGCAGTGGAATACTCCTTTATATCGTGCAATGCCGTTTCATCAGAATATTGAAAAGGAAGGTATAATTTTATGACAAAAGAGACAAAAACTTTAGTGTTGTATCGTCTGGAACGTGCTCGGGAAGCGATTGATGAAGCCCGTATCCTTTTAGAAAAAGGGCATGCTAACACTTTTGTCAATCGGCTATATTATGTATGCTTTTAAAATACTATGAACAATCAGATTGCTCAAAATCAAAAAGATGTTGAAAAATACCGAAAGATTTTATTTAAATCAAAGAAAGAATGTCGTCGGCTGTTTGCCAGAGAGCCGTTTGAAAAAAAGATAAAAACTGCATTTGAGTTGTATCGACAAACCCAGTATTTAAAAAGGTGATTATAGAGTTGAAATGAAGAACAAACAGGAAAATGTTGCTAAAAAAATATCGGTTAAAACAGCAAACACTAAAACTTTTTTTGTCCATGAAACGGTTTATATTGATGAAAATGTAGAAATTGGCGAAGGTACAACAAAAACACACTTATTAAAAAAGGTGCTACTATCGGTGCGAATGCCACGATAGTATGTGGGACAACTATTGGTCAGTATGCTTTTATCGGTGCCGGTGCGGTTGTCAAAAAAGATGTGCCTGACTATGCGTTAGTAGTAGGTGTTCCTGCAAAACAAATCGGCTGGGTCTGTGAATGAGGCACCACCTTAAAGTTTGAAAATAATTATGCTAAATACAACTACTGCAACAGCGAATATAAAATACTTAATGAAGGGACTAAAATAAAAAAAATTTGGAATTTCAGTATTAAAACAATGAGGTTTAAGATAAGACCTATACTAAAAGATATTTCTTTCACATTTATTACTGAGGCAATAATTCTATTAACATTTTTCGTTATTTATAGGTTAGTAGCAAAAAATTTTGGACCGAAAGGTATAGGAGAATATACTTTAATTAGACGGATAGTTGGTTTTTTAAGTCCTATATTGCTTTTGGGAATAGGGATTGGGATGCCACGATATATAGCAATCTCAAAGGATGAAAAGCAGAGAAGTGCATATATAAAAACGGGAGCAAGCATAGTAATAATTTTTACTTTTATTTTTTTGCTTTTTGCAAATCTATTCAAAATACAATTTACTAAAATATTTTTTAGATTTCCATATTATGTCAATTTTGTTTTACCATCTTCTTTTTTTATATTTGGTTTTGTATCACACACATTGCTCTATTCATATTTTCGTGGCAGATTACTAATTAAAACCCTTAATTGTTTCCAGATTATAAATATAGCTTTAGTGCCGCTGTTAATTTTGCTATTTATTAAAACTATAAGAATTGCAGGACTAATAAGTTTAATCGGTATAAGTAATATTGTAATTACTGGGATATTTTTTATGTTTTTTATCAACGAATTTTTTATTCACGGTGAAAAAGGACAATTAAGAGAATGTTTGAAAGAGTTAGTTTCTTATTCTTTTCCAAGAGTTTTTGGTGATTTTGCTTTTTTCGGGCTTCTATCTTTGGGACCAATTATAGCAGTTCATTTTGTATCTATTCAAGAGGTAGGGTATCTTTCAATAAGTCAAAGTTTACTGAGTGCAGCAGGTAGTGCAATGGCACCGTTAGGTATAATTATTCTTCCCAAAGTTAGCAGTTTGATAAGAGAGGGGCGAGAAAAAACAATAAAGGAAAATTTGGTTTTTTTTCTTGCATCTATTTTTCATTTATCCATTTTTGTATCTATTCAACTAATAATCTTCGCTGATTTTATTGTAAAATACTGGCTTGGTGCTGATTTTTTAGACGCGGTTCCGGTGTTACGTAGTATATTTGTTTCAATAATGTTTTTTGTCTTTTATATAGGAATGCGAAATATTTTAGATGCAGTTGCAATTAAACCATTGAACACCATAAATCTTTTTGTATCTTTAGGTATTTTTCTCTTATCAACGCCAATGTTATTGTGTATATTTAAATTTTTTGTTCCAATTGTTAATTTAGGTATTGCTTTTAGTTTTAGCGTGATATGTTTAGGAATTTTAACCTATTTTCCGATTATAAAAATAAACCAAGAAGTTCAAAAAAAATGGACAAATAACTTGTTAGAAGTAATAATTATCAATATTTTATTACACATCGTAGCAATTTTGAGCAAACCATTTTTGATTTATTCTTATCGTTTTGTGATTTTTGAGATCTTCTTGTTCATCCTTTATTTTTCAATTTTGTGGTCGCTAAAAATAGAATGGTTAAGACAAATTCCTAAAATAATAAAAGCATAAAATGAACGGATTAATTATTACAGTGCTGCTGTTAGTATCATTAACTTTATTTGCTAGGATACAACAAGGTAACTGGTTGTCTCCCGGAGTGTTCTTCACTTTATATTGGACAGTTTTTGTTGTAATATCTTTTATAGGAGCACCAGATTATTATGTCGGGTCAAAAGTGATATTATGGATTTTTGTTGCTTCTTTTGCAGTCTATGTTGGTAGTATAATCGGTTTGGGACGAGGTTTGTTTAAGATTGATACCCATTTTACAGCAATTAATAACAATAAATTAAAATTACCTGGCATAAAGCAAATTATATTGATTTCCACAATTCTTGGGTTAGCATCAGTGTATATTCTTCTTCAATCAAAGGGATATTCTTTTTTTTCGTTATTTTCTTTTGATGCCGTCAAAGAAATGGGTAGAGTATTTTCTATTGCTCGTTATTTGGAAGGTTATGAACCGCCATTTTTATCAAGGATATTATTAACTTTTGTTTATCTTGGAACTTTTTTGGGCGGTACTTTATTTGCTTTCAGTTCATCAAAAGCTTGTCGCTTAATATCATTATTACCGTTTTTACCAGCAGTAATATCCGGAGTTGTTCAAACTACTCGTGCTAGTATTTTGATTCCTGGGGTTTTATGGGTTTCCTCTTATCTTTCTAGTAAAATTTTATTAGATAGCGGTAGGACCAAACTTTTCAATATAAAATATTTTGTTGCAATCTTTGGGATAATCATTTTTATTATAGTTATGTTTTTTGCCCTTGCCTTTTCTAGATATGGTTACTGGAAAACTTGGGAAAGAACACTTCCCGAAGTGTGGTCTCATAACAGATCGTGGTTTTTTGGAGAGATATCAGCATTTTCATATTGGTTTGAGCAAAACTGGATAGAAAAAATGGAGCCGACACTTGGATGTTTTAGTTTTGCAGGATTGTATGATTTAATTGGTTTAACCAAACGGCATATAGGTATTTATATATCTTCTGTTGAAGTTGCTCCAAGAGAATTTACCAATGTCTATACAATTTTTCGTGGACTTATAGAAGATTTTACTTTACACGGTTCACTTCTTATTCTTTTTATATTTGGAATAATTGGTGGATGGTCTTATCGTGGAGTTGTTCAAGGCAAAATTACACACATCCAAAGTTTAGTATTCTTTTACTTTATTACTCTCTGGAGTCCCGTTGTAAGTTTATTTAACTATAATACCATCTTACTATCATGGTTATTATTCAGTATGTATTTGATAGCCATAAAATTAAAAAAAAGAGAAATCTATGAATAAGATTGATGTATCTATTGTTATAGGAAGAAACGAAGAACTCATTTTACAATGTTTAGAATCTATCTATAAAACATATAAATGGCCAATAGAAATTTTTGTCACTTCAAATTTGAGTTCACAAGAAATCTTAAAAAAAATAAAAATCCAATTTCCTGAAGTACATATTATAATAAATAAAGAAAAAAAAGGATTTGCTGCCAATCACAACCATATTATAAAAATAACGGGTGGAGAATATATTCTTATTTTAAATGATGACACAGTGTTATTAGATAAAGCGATAGAACAACTCATAAATTATTTAGATATACACCCTGATGTAGCGGTAATTAGTCCCAAACTTTTAAATCCAGATTTTTCCTTACAGCAATCCACTTACAGTTTTCCGTCTTTATTCACAGTTTTTCTGAACCTTACAGGAGTTAGAAAGTTAATTCCATTTAATAATTTTACATATAAATTAGTATCGTTATTTTACAAAAAAGGTGCATCAAGATTTTGGAAGCATGACAAAATATGCAAAATAGACACAGTAAAAGGGGCATGTGTGTTGGTTAGAAGAAAAGCAATTCAAGAAGTAGGGCTGATGGATGAGGTTTCATTGGCTTATGGTGAAGAAACAGAATGGCATTACAGATTTAAAAAGAAGGGGTGGAAAATTATTTTTTATCCTGCTGTAAAGGTGATTCATTACGGAAAGCAGACCACTGAAAATCAGCCATCACTTATAAAGGAAGAAGTTAAAGGGATATTGAATTTTTTTAGAAAACATAAAAGCCACCTATCCTACCTTATCGTTAAAGGAATGATTTTAGTTATTTCTTTTTTTCGCTGTCTTTTTTATCTAATATTTTTGCAAAGAAAAATGTTTGATATATATTTTGAAGTAATAAAAATTGTTTTTAATTCATAAAATTATTTCAATGATAAACAAAATAGCATTAATTTTTTATCTCATGGTTTCTCAAAACTTACTAACAGAAGGGTGTAATAACATCGCAAAGTTCAAAAGTCAAAGAAATATCAATATTCTGCAATTGAGAACCAAGGGATATGGAAAGAGCAGCATAAACCTTTCGGTATTCCGGAAAAGCGGTTTAATGACTCTAAATAATGTTCAGATTATATCATATTTTGGCAGTGAAGGGGACATTGTGTTGGCTTTTAGAGATTTAACAAAAAATCGTGTATTCTACAGAACACTTAAAAATGAAATGATGGCTAGATTATTAGGCGATGGGCATTGTTCAATAAATATGGGATATTCAAACGACGGTTATTTACATCTAATCTGTGGTGCTCATGCAACAGTGCCATATTATCTAAAACTTAAAATTGTTTCACTCCAAGAAGGAAAAATTGATATTATTTCAACCGATTTTCATTTATTGAATCTTCCCTGTAAGAATATAACCTACCCACAGTTTTATAATCTCGGCAATCACCTTTTGTTGGTATATCGTAATGACGATGCCAATACTATGGCAATAAATAAATACGATACATCAACCGGAACTTGGCAAAAGTACCATATTTCACTTATAAAGGCAAATAATATTGCTTCCGTTTACATAAATACTATTGGCATAAGGGATAATTATGTTGCTATAGCATACACGTGTCGTGTCAAAAACGATAATCCTAATTCCAATGAAAATATTTATGTAATTTATAGTGACAATTTTGGATTAACTTTTAAAGATAGCAATAGTGCTCAATTAATAGATCTTCCAATAGATGGCAGGAGAGAGATTCCTCCTCTAATGATTATTCCTCAAGGTAGCAATCTTATAAATCAGTGTGGTGCTTTTATAGATTCACGATATATATTCAGAATAGTGTATTATGCTAACGATAAGAAAGGCATACCTCAAATTTATATGATTTCCTACGATCTTAAACACAACAATTTAATTGCCGTGGAGCAAGTTACATCACGGAACTTAGATTTTGAGCTTGCTGGTATGGGTACTTTATCACTACCGATAAGCCGTCCAGAAATATTTCAGATTGGCGATAACCTTGCAATAATATATAGAGAAGTGGAAAATATAATATTGTTAAAAAAACCAATAGAATGCCAAGGAAACTGGCAAACTTATTCTATTTTTACAGGATATATTAAGAATTGGGAACCCGTAGTGGATACCACTTTATTGCTTTTAAATAAACTCTCAATTTTCATACAAGGAGCAAAACAAGGAGAATCAGATACCATATTTGAAAATGGAATTGCTCAACCCATATTGATTATTGATTATTGGTAAATGGTCTATAGTTTAAAGTAATTAAAAAGAATTTTAATTATGCAATCATTTGTTTCAGTCGTTTCAGTTATTATTCCCTGTCGGAATGAAGAAAAGTTCATTGGTAAATGTCTTGATTCTATTATTGTTCAGGATTATCCAAAAGATAATCTTGAGGTTTTAGTTGTTGATGGGCTGAGTGATGATGAGACCAAGAAAATAGTTAAAAATTACAGTGAAAAATATTCATTCATCAAACTTTTGGAGAATCTGAAAAAAATCACTCCTTGTGCATTAAATATTGGTATTAAAAATGCTAAAGGTGAAATTATTATAAGAATGGATGCGCATGCTGCTTATGAAAAAGATTATATTTCAAAATGTATAAAATATTTGCATGAATATAATGCAGACAATGTTGGTGGGAGAATGGTAACTTCACCACAGAATGATACTTTTATTGGTAGAGCGATTATAAATGTTTTAACAAGTCGTTTTGGGGTTGGAAATTCAGATTTCAGGACAGGTGCAAACCAACCGAAAGAAACGGATACTGTATTTGGTGGCTGTTACAAAAGAGAAATTTTTGACAAAATTGGATATTTCAACGAGAATCTTTCTAGTAGTCAGGATATGGAATTCAATATCCGGCTAAAAAAAAGTGGTGGTAAGATAATGTTGTTTCCAGATATAATCTCTTATTATTATACCCGCTCGGATTTTAAATCATTCTGTAAAAATAATTTCAGAAATGGTGTGTGGGCTATATATCCGATGAAATTTACTGAGCACATACCTGTTAGATTGAGGCATTTTATTCCTTTGGTTTTTGTAGCTAGTTTGTTCGGAAGTTTGATTTTATCATTTTTTAGCACAGTATTTATTTATCTTTTTTTAATAATAATTTTGGCTTATATATTGGCAAATTTATATTTTTCTGCTAAAATAGCAATTCAAGAAAAAAATTTCAGATATTTTTTGGTCTTACCAATTATTTTTGCGGCACTTCATATTGCTTATGGCTTTGGTTCAATTGTTGGTTTAGGGAAAGTTTTGGTTTCTAAAAATTTTTGGCTGATATGCGTTAAAAAAGCAAAGGTGAATTGAAATGTTAAATGAGATTGAACAAAAAACAACCGAGATTTACAAAGAGTACTATAACAGAAAAGGGAAAGACAGAAATGACCTATTAAAAAATCCGGAAGTTTTGTTTCAGATACTCGCCCTTGACAGGTCAATAATTCAAGCCATAGCATCAACAAAACTTGAGCCACAAACTGTAAAGGTTTTAGATGTTGGCTGTGGTAATGGAGCGAGTATCCTTAATCTTCTTAAGTTGGGTTTTTCACCTTCAAATCTCTACGGTGTGGACATTCTTGAAGATAGTATTGTGAAGGCAAAAGATAGATTTCCCAATATCAGTTGGACGCATGGCGATGCCGGTTGCCTGAAATTTGAAGATGACTTTTTTGATTGCGTTATGGAGTCAACAATGTTTCTTCAAATGACGGATGATGATTTGTCTGATAAAGTAGCGAAAGAAATGGTAAGGGTTACTAAAAAAGGGGGTTACATCATGCTAATTGATTGGAGATATTCTCACCCGTTTAACAAAACATATAAGGGTTTATCAAAAAAGAGAATTGCCAATCTTTTTGGTGTCGGTTCCGAAACATCAGTTTTTAAGGTTTACAGAGGTGCGTTAGTGCCGCCGGTTGGGCGGTTCATTTCCAAAAATATTCCGAGTTTTTATTTTATTCTGCAAAAATTATTCCCTTTTTTAGTAGGTCAGATGGTTACAATTTTAAGGAAAAATTGAAAGATGAAAAACGAAGAAATAGAAAAAGTATTCAATGTGATAAATAGAATGTGTCAGGCGGGGACACTTAAAGAGTATGCTATTGGCGGTGCTGTGGCAACCATTTATTATACCGAGCCTTTTACAACTAAAGATATAGATATATTTTTAAAAGATATTTTAGTTAAGTGTAGTGTAACATAAATACTTGACAACAAACAAAAAATATTGTATACTATCTCCAAAAAGGAGGTAGCATACATGGGAAAGAAGAAGAATCTTGTAGCACTGAAACCGAAAGAGCGGAAGTATTTGAAAGAACTAATAGCCAAAGGAGTCCAGAAGGCACGAACTCTGACAAGGTGCCGGATATTACTGATGGCTGACAAGCGAAAAACTGACACCCAGATAATAGAAACATTGGGTACGGCGCGCAACACGGTGCGAACTGTGCGTTACCGCTATGTGCACGACGGATTGGAAGCAGCCATCAAAGAGCAGCCCCGTCCCGGTGCTCCGGGTAAATTTACCGGCCGGGACAAAGCAAAAATCACAGCAATAGCATGCTCAAAGCCGCCGAACGGCCGCAACCGCTGGACATTGCGTCTGATTGCCGATACGATGGTCGAGTTGGACATAGTAGACAACATTTCACATCAGACGGTGAAGAGGGTTTTAAAAAAAACGAACTTAGCCCTCACCTGAAAAAACAATGGTGCATCGGTCAGATTACTTCGGCGTTCATCTGGCGCATGGAAGAGGTTCTTGATGTATACGAGCGTCCATATGACCCGCGGCGACCGGTCGTCTGTTTTGACGAGCGTCCGTGCCAGCTGCTTAAAGATGTCGTTGCCCCAATACATATGAAAAAGGGACAGGTTTTGCGTGAAGACCATCATTACAAAAGAAACGGAACCTGCTGCGTCATGCTCGCTGTCGAGCCGTTAGCGGGAAAACGTATTGTCGCTGTCAAAGAGCGAAGAACGAAAAAGGACTATGCTGATTTTATGAGACAACTTGAGAAAAAGTATCGCGATGCCGAGAAAATCTTGCTGGTCCAGGATAATCTCAACACGCATTCTCCGTCTTCGTTTTACGAAAACTTTCTGCCGGAAGATGCGTTTTGGATGACTCAGCGTTTCCAGATGGTCTATACTCCCAAGAAAGCCAGCTGGCTGAATATGGCGGAGATAGAACTTTCAGCACTTACGAAGCAATGTATTGACAGACGATTGGGAACTATGACCAAATTTTCCCGTGAAGTTCAGCACTGGGCAAAACGCCGCAACCGGCAAAAAATCGGTGTGTCGTGGCAATTTACAAAGAACGTTGCCAGCAAAAAACTCGGCAGGCATTATGATGTTATCAAAAACTAATGTTACAATGCATAAGCATAATTTATCTGACAAGTTTGATGATTTTATGAAGAAATACTATGAATAATCGGATTGCTCAAAATCAAAAAGATGTTGAAAAATACCGGAAGAGTTTATTTAAGTCAAAGGAAAAATGTCGTCAGCTGTTTGCCAGAGAGCCATTTGAGAAAAAACTCAAAACTGCATTTGAGTTGTATCGGCAAGCCCAGTATTTGAAGAAATTTAAACCATCACTATGAAAAGATTGTTTGATATTATTTTTTCGTTTTTAGGACTTCTGATTCTGTCGCCGCTTTTTTTGCTTGTGGGTATTTTAATAAAAAAAGAAGACAGGGGACCGGTATTTTATCGTGGAGTCAGGGTTGGTAGACATGGGGTAACATTTAGGATGTTTAAATTCAGAACTATGGTTGTAGATGCGGATAAAATCGGTGCTTCGTCTACTGCTGATGATGACCCACGGTTACTTAAAGTCAGTAAATTTTTAAGAAAATATAAACTTGACGAACTGCCTCAGTTGATAAATGTCTTAAAAGGCGAGATGAGTTTTGTAGGACCCCGTCCCGAGGTGCCTTTTTATGTAGATATGTTCAGCGACGACGAAAAAAAGATTTTAACTGTGAAGCCCGGTATTACTGATTGGGCATCTTTATGGGATTCTGATGAAGGTGCGATTTTAGCCGGAAGTTTAGACCCTGAAAAAGCATATCAGGAAAAAATCTGGCCTGAAAAAAAACGGCTTCAGTTAAAATATGTTAAAAAACACTCTTTCTGGATTGATTCAGTGATAATTTTTAAGACGATTTTTAAGGTGCTGAATAGATGAGCAAATATTCTCCTTCTTTTTTAATCAATCTTTATAAAACAATGCTCAGAATTCGGTTCTGTGAAGAGAGTTTTGTAGAGCCGATAGTAAAAGGCGAGATAAAAACACCATGCCATCTTTACACAGGTGAGGAAGCGATTGCAACGGGTGTCTGTGCTGCACTTACAAAGGATGATTATATTTTTGGGAACCACCGTTCTCACGGGCATTATCTTGCACACGGCGGCAGTATGAAAGAAATGGTTGCAGAGATATACGGTAAAATAACCGGCTGCTCTAAAGGTCGTGGTGGCTCAATGCATGTCTGTTCACTGGAAAATAATATGCTCGGTGCCGCGCCAATAGTAGCAGGTACAATCTCATTAGCAGTAGGTTCTGCACTCGCTTCAAAAATAAGAAAAGAAAAAAGAATAGCAGTAAGTTTCTTTGGTGATGGTGCTTGTGGTGAAGGTGTGCTTTACGAATCACTTAATTTTGCAGCACTTAAAAAATTACCAATTATATTTGCCTGTGAAAATAATCTGTACTCAACTCATATGCCAATAAAAGAATGCCGTCCCAATAATGATATTTACAAAATTGCCAAGCCGTTTAGTATAAAAAGTTTCAGAGTAGATGGCAACGATGTGTTAAAAGTTTATGAAGTCGCAGAAAAATCTGCCGAATTATGTCGCTCTGGCGCCGGTCCGGTTTTTATTGAATTTTTGACTTATCGGCTTCGCGGTCATGTAGGTCCTGACGACAACATTCAGGGAACCCGTACCGATATAAGACCGAAAGCGGAAATAGTAAGGTGGCAGAAAAAAGATCCGCTCAAAAAATTTGAAAATTATCTTCTCAAAAATAAAATTGTAAATCCAGAAAAAATAGAAAAGATAAAAAGTGAAATTGAAGCAAAAGTAAAAGTCGCATATGATTTTGCAAAAAAAAGTCCATATCCAAAAGAAAGTGAATTAACAAAATATGTCTTCAAAGAATAGAAAATTATCTTATTCACTGTCGATAAACGAAGCACTTCATCAGATGATGGCGAAAGATAAATCCGTTTTCCTTATTGGTCAGGGTGTGAAAAGTCCATGGTATGTAGGTAATACTTGTAGAGGACTTCTTGAAAAATTTGGTACTGAAAGAATAATTGATACTCCCGTTTCCGAAAATGCGATTACTGGTAGTGCCGTTGGTGCAGCAATTGCTGGTATGAGGCCGGTAATCGTTCATCCGAGAATGGATTTTATGCTTTATGCAATGGACCCGATTATAAACGAGGCGGCAAACTGGCATTATATGTCTGGTGGAAAAATGTCAGTGCCGGTAGTTATTTGGGGAATAATAAATCGCGGTGGCGAACAGGCGGCACAACACTCGCAGGTGTTTCATTCTATATTTGCACATATTCCCGGCTTAAAAGTTGTTATGCCGTCTACACCTTTTGATGCCAAAGGACTAATGATTTCCGCAATTGAAGATGATAATCCGGTGATTTTTATTGACGATAGATGGCTGTATTCCATTGAAGAAAATGTTCCCGAAAAAATCTATTCAATACCAATCAGTAAAGGAATTATCAGACGAAAAGGTACGGATGTTACTGTTATTGGTATTTCTTATATGGCGTATCAATCGATAAAAGCAGCGATTGAACTGGAAAAAATCGGGATTGATGCGGAAGTGATTGATTTAAGAACGGTCAAGCCGTTTGACAAAAACTTGGTTTTAAGTTCCGTGAAAAAAACGAGACGGTTGGTTATTGCGGATGTCGGTTGGAAATCATTCGGTGTGTCTGGCGAAATATCGGCATTTGTTTCAGAAAATTTATTACGGTATCTTAAATCACCGGTAATAAGGGTTGCTCTATCTGATTGTCCCGCACCTGCGAGCTGCACTCTGGAAAATGCGTATTATCCCAACTATAAAAAAATAACCGAAGCGGTCAAAAAAATTTTAAGAAAGCGAGGTTTTGTGTGACTTATAAAGTACGATTCGTAAATTATCCGAAGCAGTATCAGATGTTGAAAAAAGAATTTGACGGTGTCTGGGAAAAGATAATGTCCGGCGGAGATTTTATTTTAAGACAGGATTTAGAAAATTTTGAAAAAAGAATTGCAGAATATGTTGGGACTAAATATGCTATAGGTGTAAATACAGGCACAGATGCTCTTTATCTTTCAGCACAGGCATTATTCAAACCCGGTGATGAAGTAATAACAGTTTCCCATACATTTGTTGCAACCATTGGAGCGATTGTTCAATGTGGAGCAAAACCAGTTCTTATTGATATAAAAGATGATTTTAATATGGATGTTGACCAAATTGAGAAAGCAGTAACAGCAAAAACACGAGGAATTATCCCTGTTCACTTAAATGGTCACGCCTGTCAGATGGATAAAATAATGGAGATTGCCAAAAAATACAATCTGATTGTCGTAGAAGATGCCGCACAGGCACTTGGTGCAAAGTTTAAAGGAAGGAGATGTGCCTCATTCGGAACCGCCGGAATTTTTAGTTTCTATCCAGCAAAATTATTGGGAACTGCAGGCGACGGCGGAATGGTTTGCACCAATGATGACGCTCTTGCAAGAAAAATCCGTGCATTCAGAGATAACGGCAGAGTTGAGTCGGTGGAAGTTATAGAATGTTTCGGTTGGTGTACGCGGCTGGATAATCTGCATGCCGCGATTCTAAATATGAAAATGAATTATTTTGAGAGGTGGGTTGAAAGGCGCCGTGAAATCGCAAAAATCTATGATAAAGAACTATCCGGTGTCGGAGACATTTTAATTCATCCGATTTCAGGTTCGGATTATTTTGATACCTATCAGAATTATGTCATAAGAACAAAAAAGCGGAACGAACTTGTTAAATATCTCAAAGAAAACGGGATTGAGGTTTTGGTCTCTTGGCCCACACCAATACATAAACAAACAGCACTCGGACTGTCTCACTTCAAATTGCCGAAGACAGAACAAATATCGGCAGAGGTAATATCACTTCCAATGTATCCGGAACTCAACAACGAAGAGATTGGAATTGTAATAGAAACCATTAAAGAATTTTTCCAAAAATGATAAAGAAATTTATTGATAAATCTCGTAGACCGCTTATCATAATATTTCATTTAGCATTAATAATTACTGCATATCTCGGAGCATTCTGCTTGCGGTTTGAATTCACATTCCCACAGGAAAATTGGACTGCGGTTTCTAAAACACTTCCTCTTTTGGTTGTAGTAAAGCTTCTTTTCTTTTATTTTTTTGGATTGTTTTCAGGGCTGTGGCGGTATGTCAGTATTGTTGATTTGTGGAATATAATACTGGCCAATTTTCTTTCCAGCGGCGTTTTTGCATCAGCGGTATTTTTCTATCACACATTCATTGGCTATCCACGGTCTGTTTTCATAATTGATTTCATTTTATGCACGGCGTTTATAGCAGGTGTGCGATTTTTTACTCGGCTTTTGAGAGAAAAGTTTCAGATAACAGAAACAGTAAAAAAGAAAAATGTTTTGATTATCGGTGCAGGTCAATCCGGTATTGCGGTTTTAAGAGAATGTCAGAATAACCCGCTTGCAGGACTGAATGTTGTCGGATTTATTGATGATGACACTGCTAAAAAAGGACATTCAATTTTTGGTGTAAAAATTTTTGGTGGGAAAAAAATTATACCGGATATTGTTGCTAAATATAATGTTGAAGAACTGATTTTAGCGATACCATCTGCGAAAGGTGAAGTGATAAGAAGTATCCTTTCTTATTGTGAACTTACAGATGCAAGTATAAAAATTGTGCCTGGCTTTGATAAAATTATTTCAGGTCGGCTTGAATTAAAACCACACAAGGTTCAGCCTGAAGACCTTTTAGGCAGAAAACCAGTAAATATAGACGAGACCGAAATCAGTTCTTATCTTAAAAACAAACGGATTCTGGTAACAGGTGCAGGCGGTTCAATTGGTTCGGAATTATGCCGTCAGATAGCCCGTTTTAGACCTGACGAAATCGTATTTTTTGACAATCATGAAAATTTTATTCATTATCTCGGGCTTGAATTTGACTTAAAATATCCGGAAGTAAAATATAAAACTATCATCGGTGATATCAGAGATGTAGGTATGCTAAGACATATCTTTACCACCTATAAACCGCAGGTTATTTTTCACGCTGCTGCCCATAAACATGTGCCGCTTATGGAAGGGAATCCATCTTCAGCGGTTAAGGTTAATATTATAGGCACAAGGAATCTTATCTATGCGGCAAATCATTATAAAGTAGAAAGATTCGTCCTGATTTCTACCGATAAAGCGGTAAATCCGACGAGTATTATGGGTGTGACAAAACGAATTGCAGAGATGATTTTACAGGCAAAAGCGAAGGTTAGCAGAACAAAATTCATAGCGGTTCGGTTTGGTAATGTGCTGGGCTCGTCGGGCAGTGTAGTTCCTTTATTCAAGAAGCAGATTGAAGAAGGCGGTCCGGTTACAGTAACGCATCCAGAGGTAAAAAGATATTTTATGAGTATTCCCGAGGCAGCGCAATTAGTATTGCAGGCAGGTGCGCTTGGTACTGGCGGCGAAATTTTTATTTTAGATATGGGTGAGCAGATAAAGATAACGGATTTAGCTGAAAACATGATTGCCTTATCAGGACTGAAACCTGGCAAAGATATTGAGATAAAATTTATCGGGCTTCGTCCGGGCGAGAAACTCTACGAAGAAATACTTTTAGATAAGGAAAAGGATAAAGTGACAAAGAACGAAAAAATATACATATCACAACCGGAAAAATTTGATGCTATTAAAATTCGTAAAGAAATAAAAGTATTGGAACGATTGTCTGCTTTAACAGATGAAGCAAAAATAATCCAGAAAGTCAAAGAAATGGTGCCTAATTATGTTCCGAATTCTAATTTCACAGATAATTAAATAGTATAGGAATTTTCTTTTTTGGACGCAGATGTACGCAGATTACGAAGATTATAAAAATATAAATTTTAAATCTGTTTTTTCTGCGAAAATCTGCGTCCTATTAACTTGATCCAGATGGTTTGAGCATGTAATTTATAGCAGATTGGATGTTGTGGTCTGCAACACAGTTTGCGTTCTGGACATTACTCGGACTGGCTGTCGGAATTGTGCAATGTGACAAAAATCACATTGACAAAATACGATAGTTATTATAAAATAACTTTTATTGGAGGCAAAATGCAAAAACAGAAAAGAGTTGGTTTTTTAGGTATTTTGGTAGTTGTCATATCTGCTGTGTTTTCGCTATTCAACCGTGTCAATGGAGAGGTAAAATATAAGGTATTGCCATCTACTCCTTCCACACCAGTTCTGTATGGTTATGGGTTTTTTAAGCAGAAAGTATCGCCTGAAGAATTGGTTGGTCCGGTATCGCTTAACTATCTTATCGGTCCTGGTGATGAAATCGCAATAGATGTCTGGGGTGAGTTAACTTTTAACTATCTGTTAAAAGTCAATAATGAGGGTTATATTGATATCCCGGAAGCAGGCAGAGTGTTTGTCAATGGGCTCACATATGAGCAACTCAAAAGCCGTGTTATCGGGCAGATGGCGAAAGTGTATTCCTCGCAGATAAACCCGTACAGTCCCGGTACCTCTCGCGCAATTGTTGATGTCACCATTGGTAAGGTGAAAGGTGTCAGAATAACGACTTCTGGCGAAACGCAGACACCCGGTGCATATCTTATTCCAGCATCACAAGCAACTGTTTTTAATGCACTTATAGTAAGTGGCGGTATAAAGCCGTCTGGCTCGTTAAGGGATATAAGAGTTGTTAAAGCCAGTGGCAAAGAGTTAAGTTTTGATTCATATGATTTTCTATTAAAGGGTAAAATAGACAATAATGTCTTACAACTTCAAGCAGGTGATGTTGTTTTTGTCCCTGTAAAAGGCAGCGAGGTCACAATTTCAGGTGAGGTAAAACGACCTGCAGTTTATGAATTGAAAAAAGGCGAGACATTGAATAACTTGATTGAGATTGCTGGCGGGTTCACACCTGTTGCATATCCACAGACAGTTCATCTTGTTAGAATGGAACCTGGTAAAGGCAAAAGTTATATTGACCTGAATAATACTGAGAATAAATCAAGAGATTTTGAACTTACAGATGGCGACAGCGTAACTATCCCGAAAACACCACAGATTAAAGAAGATAATTTTGTAGAAATCCAAGGAGAAGGTATCAAGAGTCCGGGTATCTACGCGTATAAGCCGCACATGACATTGAATGAGCTGATTGACAAAGCAGGTGGGCTTTATCAGGATGCATTGTCGGAGAGAGCGGATTTAGTACGAACCCGTGGTGATTTTACAACTATCTTTTCTACTTTTTCGTTACAGACGGCATTATCTACACTATTCCTCTTGCAGCCGATGGATAAAATAACAACATATGCTAGCTATGAGTTAAAAGGCGGTAAAAAGTATATCACAGTTAGAGGCAGGGTAAAAAAACCCGGTGTGTATCCGTTAAGCGATAATTTAACTATTAAGGATATCCTTTATACAGTCGGCGGGTTTGACGACATGGATTTTAGAAAAACGGTTTGTATGGACAAAATGGACCTGCTCAAATATAAACCTGATAAACCAGAACGCGAAGTTATCAGTTTGAATTTGACTAATGTCCTTTCTGGCGAAGAAAACGATACTTTACAAAGTAATGATGAGATTGTTATTTACGAGAATCCGGAGTTCGTACCACTACGAAAAGTAGAGATAAAAGGCGAGGTAAAATTCCCGGGTATGTATGTTTTACAGAAACGGGAAGAACGGGTTTCTGATTTGGTCAAACGGGCAGGTGGCGTGTTGCCATCAGGTTTCTGGCAAGGTGCCCAACTGACTCGGACTTATGAAAATTTAGGTCGGGTGAATCTGGACTTGAAAAAAGCAATCCAAAAACGAGGTTCATCTTACGACCCGATTCTGTTTGATGGTGACCAATTAGTTATCCCGGAAAAAGAATATGTGGTTAAAGTTAAAGGCGAGGTCTGGACACCGGGTGTGGTTCAATATATAGGCAAGGATTTTGATGATTATCTTGAGGCTTGTGGTGGTGTAAAAACCGAGACAGGTGATAGAAAACGGATCCGAATAATCTATCCGAATGGTATAGTAAAAAAAGTTCGGAGTTTCTGGGCTGACCCGCCAGTTTACGAGGGCTGCACTATTGAAGTCCCAAAAAGAATAGAGAAAAAAAAGGAAGAAATAATAACCAAAAAAGAACAGCCAACTGAAGAAAAAACTAAAGAAAGCACAAAATGACAGTAGACGGCACTTCAGCCCTTTACGGGCTTCAGTGCCGTCAGGACTAAATCTAATGGAGAATTATAATGACACAAAATGATGAGATTAATTTGTTAACTGTGGTTAATCCGGTATTAAAACATTGGAAATTTGTTGTTCTTTTTAGTTTCTGGGTAGCAGTAATTTCACTGGTTATGTTGATATTTAAGCCCGGAAAGTATACCGCTGAGGTTAAGATGTTTGTTGGTCAAGCAGGTGGTGCGCTTTCACGAATTGAAGCATTAACCACGCGGACTCAATCAGGTGGTGGAATATATAGCGATGCGTTAGGTCGTGACCGGTTTGGTTTTTATACCGAAATGCTAAAAAGTCGCGGGTTTCTTTTAAGGTTAGCCAACAAAAAAATATCAATAAATGGTCAAAAGTCAGAAACAGCCATTTTAGATTTTTTTAAGATAAAAGGGATAGATAATCCAAGAGTAAAAGAGGAGACACTATATAATACTTTAGTCGGTACAATAGAAACCGCTGCTGATACTCAAACCAGTATTCTAACAATTAAAATTACTACAGGAAAATCAGAAGTTTCAGCAGAACTAGCAAATTCAATCGCAGCAGAATTAGAAACCGCATCGTTAGAGTTTCTTTCTATGCGAAGTCGTGCTAGACGCCGATTTGTTGAAGAGAAACTTAAAGAAACAGAAACCCGGCTGAAAGAATCTGAAAATAACTTAAAAAGATTCCAGGAAATGAACCGTGCTATTAGTAAATCACCGGAATTGCAGTTAAAAGAAGAGCAACTGAAACGAGCGGTCAGAATGGAGGAAGAACTGTATCTGTCATTAAATAAAGAGTTAGAACTTACTCGGCTTGAAGAAAATCAGGATATCGCACCAATTACTGTTCTGGAAAAAGCAGTAGTGCCTTTATATAAGTCAGGTCCGCGTAGATTAGTTGTTCTGACTGGTTCTACAGTAGGTGGTTTTTGCGTTAGTATTTTTTTGGTGCTTGTTAACTATTTTTTTACCAGTATCCAAACTCAAAAGTCAACCGGATATGAAGAATTCCAACAAAATTTAAACAGTATTAAAACCGACTTCCAAAAAATATGGGTTGGTTTAAGTAATTGGAATAAAAAAAAGAAAAATTGAAGGGAGCGACTTGCATCTGTGTTGAACTTTATGGATTTGCCGGTATTTACCTCTGCACCTGTTAAACCGGATACAAAGCACGCTTATTATCTTTATACATTACTGTTTGATTGTATCGGAAACTGAATAATTGCCACTGAATGCACTGAGCACACAGAAAAAAAATCAGTGCCTTCAGTGTTTTCAGTGGCTAAAAAATGCACGAAGTGATTAATTTGAGATTGTGCATTCTGAATGCATAAAAATACCAAAATTTGTGCATTAGCGGGTGACGATGATGAACCTTAAAGAGATAAAACAGATTTTAGTTGACCAGCGACAAGAACTTAAAGATTCTTTTAAAAATAAAAAAATTATTGAAAGAGAATTTTTAAGTGAATACAAAAAATTATTGGCGTCTGGTTTAATAAAGATAATTACCGGTCCAAGAAGATCGGGGAAATCGGTTTTGGGTTATCAACTATTAGCGGATAAAAGTTTCGCATATGTGAATTTTGATGATGAGCGGCTCGCTTATTTAAAAACCGGCGAGTTAAACTTGGTGCTTGAGGCAATTTACGAGACATTTCAAAAACCAGATTTTATTCTCCTGGATGAAATTCAAAATATTTTAGGCTGGGAACTTTTCCTGAATCGCTTGAAAAGGATTGGGTTTAACTTAATTGTTACCGGGTCAAATGCCAGGATGCTCGGGCGAGAATTAGCGACCCATCTTACCGGAAGACATTTTGCTTTGGAACTTTATCCCTTTTCTTTCCGTGAATATCTGGACTTTCATAACCTTGACTATCAAAAGAAATATTTTACCACGCAAGAAACTGCCTCAATTAAAAGACATCTGGATAATTATTTATTATCAGGTGGTTTTCCTGAGGTTGTCCAAGGAGAGGACTATAAAAAGTATCTGACTTCTTTATATTCAACGATTTTAAGCAAAGACATTGTTCTGAGATATAAGTTAAAATACTTCAATACGCTAAGGGAATTTGCCAGTTATTTGGTTTCAAATTTTTCCAGAAAAGTTACTTTTAATAAACTAAAAAACATATTTTCTCTGAAAAGCGTTCACACGGCAAAAAATTATTTTTCTTTTTTATATGAAGTTTATTTAATTTTTCAGATTGAAAGATTTTCTTACAAACCAAAAGAAAGATTAACTGCGCCAAGAAAAATTTACACGGTTGATACGGGCATGATAAATGCCATCTCCACCAAGTTTAGTCAGGAAAAGGGCTATCTCTATGAAAATGTGGTTGCGGTTGAATTGATAAGAAGAAAATTCTGGCGGAGCCGGGACGAAATTTATTACTGGCAGGATAACAATCATTACGAAACCGATTTTCTGATTAAGGATGGAACAGGCGTCCAACAACTAATTCAGGTTTGTTACAACCTTGAAGACTATGATACTAAGAAAAGAGAGATTTTCTCTTTGTTGAAAGCTAGCGAAAAAACTAAATGCCATCGTTTGCTTGTCATTACATCTGATTATGAAGGCGAGGAAAAAATTAAAGGTAAAAAGATAAAATTTATTCCTTGCTGGAAATGGCTTTTAGGAAAAGATAAGGAATGAACATGAAAAAAGCATTGATTACAGGTATTACAGGACAGGACGGTTCGTATCTTACCGAATTTTTATTATCAAAGGATTATGAGGTGCACGGAATTATCAGAAGAACGAGTACATTCAATACAGGAAGAATTTATGAATTTCTTAGAAAATAAAAAAATCAATGTATAAGAATAAACCTGAAAAAATAGCTGCAATTTGTCAAGCAAGAATGGGTTCTACAAGATTGCCAGGTAAAACCATGATGGAACTTGCGGATGGCAAATCATTACTCTGGCATGTATTAAACAGAGTCAAGTACTCAAAATATATTGACAATATCATCATTGCAACTTCTAATGACCCCCAAGATAGAGTAATCGTTGAGTTTGCCCAAAATGAGAACTATCTTGTATATATAGGCAACCAGTATGATGTACTGGATAGATATTATCAATCTGCAAAGAAATTTAACTCTGAAGTGATAGTAAGAATAACCCCTGATGACCCTTTCAAAGACCCTGAGATAATTGATAAAGGTATAGAGATATTTTTTACCGAAGATGCAGATTTTGTTGCAAACTATTTAAAACCAACATATCCAGAAGGTATAGATATTGAAGTGTTTTCGTTTGAAGTACTTAAAATTGCCTGGCAGGAAGCTAAAAAAAAGTATGAAAGAGAACATGTATCCCCATTTATTTATCACAATAAAGGCAGGTTTAAGGTGATTGACTTTCACAACGATACTGACTATTCAAGTATGAGATGGACGATTGATTATAAGCAGGATTTTGTATTTGCTCAGGAAGTTTATAAAAGATTATATAAGCCGGGGAAGATATTTCTTATGAATGATATCATAAATCTTCTCAAAAGAGAACCGGAACTTACAAAAATAAATTCAGGTATAGAAAGAGCAGAGGGCTTAAAAAAGAGTATGAAGGAGGAAGGAATTAGATGAAAGACAAATTTGATGAAAAAACCATAAAGCAGAAGTTTGACCTCGCAGGCAATGTTATAATAATTACAGGTGGAACAGGTCTTCTGGGTGAATTTTTTGCTTGTGGAGTAGCAGAGTTTGGTGGCTTCCCAGTGATTGTTGATATTAACCAATCAAAATGTGATTCCCTTGCGGAAAGGATAAAAGAAAATTATAAAGTAGAAACGCTCGGGATTAAAACAGATGTTTCTAATAAGGAAGATGTGGAAAGAATGCTTAAACTTACTCTTGCTAGGTTCGGCAGAGTTGATGTGCTGGTTAATAATGCGCAACACAAACCAAAAGAAACATTCACAAATAGGTTTGAAGAATATACAGTAAAACAATGGGACGATGTGATGGCTGTTAACCTGAGAGGTCTTTTCCTGTGTACACAAATTATTGGCAGACAGATGATAAAACAAGGTAAAGGCAATATCATTAATATGGCTTCAACATATGGAGTAGTAAGTCCTGACCAAAGGATTTATACTAATACAAATATTGGATGCCCGGCAGTTTACTCAGCAAGTAAAGGTGGTGTTATAGCTTTTACTAAGCACATGGCAACCTATTGGGCGACTAAAAATATCAGAGTGAATGCACTATCGCCTCATGGTGTTTTTGCAAACCACGAAGCTCTTTTTGTGAAAAATTTTTCAACTCGCTCCCCGATGAATAGGATGTCCTATAAAGATGAGGTTGTAGGAGCGTTAATTTTTCTTGCCTCGGATGCCTCAAGTTATGTAACCGGTCATAATCTGATGGTTGACGGAGGTTGGTCAATATGGTGAAGGATTTGTTATCCCATGAGGAAATTATTGAAAAAGTGAAAGAGCATTATCGAACACGATATGAGAATTATAGAAAAATAGACGAAGAGATTAAAGAATCCGAGCATAGGAGGCATTTCGGTTCCAAGATTAACGAGTTATGCAGGTGCTATCAGAAAAGTATTAATGCACTTGATATAGGTTGTGGTACGGGGAGGTATTTTTCCTATTTTCATGAAAATGTAGAAAAATTAGTTGGTATTGATGTATCAATGGAAATGCTTGAAATTGCAAGAAATAATCCTGTTGATAAAGAAAACATTAAAGTTAAAAATATTGAACTGGTTTGTGCTGATATATTTGACGCAGAATTTGCTGATGAAGAATATGATTTGATATGTGCTATTGGTGTTTTCGGTTTGAAAGTCCCATTCAATAGTTATATCTGTAATATAATATATCAAATGCTGAAGAGAGAAGGTTCTTTGTTTTTAACAATAATGGATAAAAAATCAATACAAATTAAAAACAGTTTTTCTTATAATCTTGCAAAAATTATAGCAACATATTTGTCGCCGGTGAGAAAAATATTTCGGCATAAATTATTTAGTTTTTATGATTTCTACATGACAGAAAATGAAATAAGACAGGTTTTTGATAAATCTGAATTTGAATCTATTAAAATAACCCAATATAAACCAAAAGTTAGATATTCTATAGAATCACTTTTTGAAATTATCGCACGGAAGAATAAGTAATCTGAAAGAGATTTATAAGTACGCCGAGAGACATATCAGTTCTTGTCGGTGATGCTTCGACCACGGTTAGTTAAAATCAAGTCTGACTTGGATAAAACCTAACCACAAACCCAACACCGAATCTTGCATATGGTCTGGGAACAGGAGACGCGATGAATCGACAATTTTGGAGAATTGGGAAAGAAGAACTGCATGCAATATCAAAAATGTTTGAATCTGGATTCACTGGTGAAAACAGGTTAAAACTTGAAGACGAATTTTCTAAAAGGTTGGGTATAAAATATGCTGTATCAGTGAATTCTGGCAATTCTGCAATTCATTGCTGTCTTGGAGCAATCGGTGTTGGCCCCGGTGATGAAGTTATTGTTCCACCGTTGACATTTATTTCCCCAGCAATGACGGTTCTTTATACAGGTGCTGTTCCTATCTTTACGGATATTAATCCTGATACATTTACTATTGACCCCAAAGAAATAGAACGAAAAATAACCAGAAAAACAAAAGCAATAATACCTGTTTCTGTGTATGGCTTATGTGCTGATATGGACCCGATAATGAAAATAGCAAAGAGGTATAAATTATATGTGATAGAAGACGATGCCGAATCTATGCTGGCTGAGTATAAAGGAAGACTCGCCGGTACAATAGCCGATATGTCAATATTTAGTTTTGAGCGTTCAAAGCATTTAACAACCGGTGATGGTGGAATGATAGTTACTGATGATAAAGAACTTGCATTAAAAGCTAGAAAATTTAGTAATCTTGGCTACACAACTCTTTCAGCCAGACAGTCAGAAAGCAAAATAACTAAGGATGATGTACAGCATCCTGATTTTAAAAGACATGACTCTATTGGCTACAATTATAGAATGCCAGAAATCTGTGCGGCAGTTGCAAGGGTTCAACTCAAAAAAGCAGATATGTTTATAAAAAAACGATGTAAAATTGCCCGGTTGTATGAAAAAGCAATAGCAGATTCAAAACTGATTACACCACAGAAAACACCGAAAAGATACAAGAATACATATTGGACATATGCTATGTTGCTTGATACCTCAAAAGTAAAATGGGAAGAGTTCAGAACGAGATTTCAAGCAAATGGTGGTGATAGATTTTATGCTGCTTGGAAATTAAATTATTTGGAGCCGGTATTTGAGAATTTAAGTTTTCTCTGTCCTATTGCAGAAAAAATACAGCCAAGAATTATTCAGTTAAAAACAAACTATGAGAACCTTGAATATGCTAAAAACCAGGCAAAAATATTGAAAAAAACTATCACTGAATTTGAATAATTGTTATAGATTCCTAATATGGATTTAGTTATACTTGAAAGTAAAATTGAAGTAGATAAATTTATAGAAATGAAAAAAGTTGATGAAAATCTGCTATACGCACCTGCAGTTCCCGAAGCTGTTTACAGAATGATGAAAACAGACAAAAGTTTTAGGATTCTTGAAGATTATACCTCACAGGTCTATCTGGACACAGTCGGGGAAGAGAACTTTAAGTTGATGAATATATTAACTGACAGTTTTATGCAATATGCAACTGAATTTCTGAATAGTTTCCCGTTTGATATTTTTATTTCAGCCGAGAAGATGTGGCTTAAAAGATATGTTGATTCATATTGTTTTCGGTATGTATTACTAAAAAATTTTATTAGAAAAAACGGAGTAAAAAAAATAATTTGTTTCAAAAAAAGTGAAACAGAATTAGATAAAGAACAAGCGCTTCCATACAGTTTTATTATAGAAGATATAATAGCAGATGAAGAATTTAAAAATATCCAGTTAGAAACTTTTTCGCCTGTGTTTATACAAACTGATTTTGCCAGTTTAACCAATGTTTCTATAAAAGAAGAGATACAAAAATTTATCAGAAGTATTTTATCTTTTATATTAACAGTAAAGCCACTAAAAAAATATATAAGAGCCAGAACGAAGAACGCTATACTTCTGGTAGATGAATTTTATTCAACAAGATATTTTGCAGATTTAATATCAGAAAGACATAAAATGCCTATCTGGTGTATAAATTCAGCTGCTCCATACAGGTATCCTGTCTACAAGAAATTGTTATCTATAAAGCCAATGAAGAATAAAAACCGTGACTTAAAAATAATAAACTCTTTTGGTCAAATAATTAAAAGGTTTAATACTTGTATAAGGTCTGGGGTACTAATAAAATATCCTAATCTGACAAAACAGATAGTAAAAGAACTTCACAGACATTTTCAGATAGCAGTAGATATATATAATAGTATCACTGAATTTTCTGGGTTTTCAGGAATAGTGCTGTGCGGAAGTTCAATGCTGTTTGAACTTAGTTTCATTACGCTTTTATTAAAAAAAAGAAATCCTGTTTTTTGGTATCAACATGGTGCATTTGGATATTTTGATGTTGGAGATTATTTTAAGGCGACAGCATTCTCAATGTCTGATTTTTTTATATTCTGGGGGCCTGAAAGCGTTAGGTATCATAAAAATATTGAATGGAAAAATAAGAATAAAGCATTCTTTGTGCCTGATCCTGAACTATTCATACTATATGATAATATCAAAAAAGAGACTGAAAAAAATCAGTCAATAACTGATAAAATTACAGTTGCCTATATCCCAGATATATACAGGGCTGATTTTAGATGGGGGCCACATTTCTCATTTCCGGATATAAAAGCTTTTTTGTTACAAATTGAAATTATTAAAATATTTCAGAAATTTGATACCGCTATAAGAAAAATATTTAAAGCAAGTTATAAAGATAAATTCATGGAGCCATTGAAAAATTTTATATTAGAACTAAGACGACAAGATATTGAGTTTAACAGCCAGCCATTAAAAACTTTACTTAACAAAATAGATGTGTTTATATTAGAAGCCCCAGCAACCGCAATGTATCATGCATGTCTTACGGACAAACAAATTATTTGGCTTGACACCGGTGTTTATGATATATCAGAAGTTGCGAGGGAATCTCTGGAAAAAAGAGTATGGAAAATAGATTATAATACATATAGCTGGCAGGAAGAATTATATACTATACTCAAAGATATTATTGAAAAGGGGTTTTCAAAAAACGATACGAATTTCAGAGAAAAATATATAAGTTTAAGCAACCCAAATATATCAGCCCAGATTTTTGAAAAGTTGGTATTGGAGATGTCTAATGCAAGAAACTAAATGTATTGTGTGTAACAATATAAAAACTGAAAAGTGGGCACAAAAAGGTGACTACTTATCGGTGAAATGTAAAAAATGTGGAATGGTATGGATAGAACCAATTCCTGGCGAAGAAGAACTTACAAAATTTTATCAGGGGTATTATACTGCCCGAGTTAAAGATAAAAATTCATGGGAACAGAGAAAAACAATGTATAGAATTGAAGCCAGCTGGCTAAAAAATTTTATAACCGCTGGAACAATACTTGATATCGGTTGCAGTGATGGCTCATTTTTATATCAGTTTAAAGACAGGTTTGAATGTTTTGGTATTGAATTAGAAAAAAGTGCGGTCCTGGCGGCGAAGAAAAAAGGTCTGAATGTTATATGTGGTAGCACGGAATCAATATCTAAATTTGGAAGAAAATTTGGCTGTGTTGTATTGAGAGGAACGATTGAACATTTCCCTAATCCAAAGAAAGCGATATACGATATTATAGATTACGTAGCATCTGATGGATATATTTTTATTACCGCAACCCCGGATGTTTCGTCGTTCTGTGCAGAAATGTATCGGGAAAAATGGAATCAGTTCATTCCACCCGAACATATTTTTTATTTTGATATAAATACAATTTCAATATTAATGAAACAGTTTGGGTTTATAAAAATAGCACACCATCATTTTTATCTAGAAACACCATATGCTAATCCAGAAAAAGATTATAAAAAGATTAAAGAAGATATT
Source organism: Elusimicrobiota bacterium (assembly GCA_040757695.1). NCBI lineage: Bacteria > Pseudomonadati > Elusimicrobiota > Elusimicrobiota bacterium. Next base: position 14,362 of record JBFLWK010000006.1, on the reverse strand, counting down.
AGAATTATTTACAAAAACGGTAGAAAGAAAGTAAAAATTTCTCCGCCATTCTGGGGCAGTATGATGACGATACTTTTCAGGAGGGAAAAAAATGCCACAAGAAAGTAGATTGAAAAAATGTTCAATCATAGTTTCGCATTATAACCAGTATGAACACCTTGAAAATATTATTGCTTGGTTTAAAACTGTTCAAATTTACAATTATGAAATGATTATTGCTGACGATGGGTCAGATTATTCTATAAAAAAATGGATTTTAGAGAAAAGGTTTAATCGTATAGAAAATTTAAAATATATTACCCATCAAAGAAAGGGATTCAGATTAGCAACTGTTCGGAACAAAGGAAACAAATTGTCTAATGGAGAAGTATTGATTTTTCTTGATAGTGATATGGTTCCCTGTACAGATTTTATTGAGGCACATTTAGAAGCACAGAAACAGATTGGTGGTGGAGGTGGTGGGATTGTTATAGGATATAGAATCAGAAATAAAGCAGTTGGTTTTCCATCTGATGAGAGGCATATTCAATTTGTAATTTCTAAGAATCTTAAAGAGCATAAAAGACCATATGAAATGTGTTATGGATGTAATTTTTCAATCCCAGCTAAAATTTTCAATGAGGTAAATGGTTTTGATGAAGATTATAATGGTTCTTGGGGGCTGGAAGACATTGATTTAGCGTTCAGGGTATATCAAAAAGGTTATCCATTTACTGTAAGTACAAATGCCTGGGCTGTCCATAAAGAACATCATTTTGACTATACTGAAAATTTTGCTAAACTTATCAAAAAGAAAAAACTATTCGAATCAAAAAATGTTGCTTTGCAATCACTAAACCCAGGCGCAAGAATATTTCATAGTTTTAAGCATGCTGCTAAGTTTATGGAGCTTTTAAATAAACAACAGAATAAATTACCAGAGTTTAGAATAAATGCTACAAGGCGAATTGGTAAATCAAATTGTACATTTGTCATAGCAGGAATAAATCGGTTCCACAATGGTGATTTTGATGTTGCAATAAAGTTGATTGATGTTGCAAAATCAGCTGGCGCAGATGCTGTTAAATTTACCATCTGTAGAAACTCTGAAAATATAGATGATTTTGTTCTGCATACCTATATGAACGAGGTTGGCAAAACCCGTGAAGATATAAATCGCTATATTGAATTTACTGAAAATCAATACAGATATCTAATCAAATATGCGCATAATCTTGGCATGCTGGTTGCTACTTCTCCATTAGGTAAAGAAGATATATCTTTTACAAAACAATTAGGTTTTGATTTTATCAGGATATCTCATAACAGGAACCATCTCCTTAAATATACAGGTAATATGCCGGTGATTGCTAGCATTGCTATAGACGAACATTTCCCACTATTAGTAAATTTTTTTCAAAAGGCGATGACCAAACCGAATAAAACACTTGCCGGTATTCTTATCACAAGCAGACATAGACCATCATTGCCTGACGATTTTTGTCTTTTTAATTTGATATTGCTGAGAGAATATATGAAAGTACCAATAGGTATTTCCGACCATGAGAATGGGATTATAATGGCTCCAGTTTCTGTCGCACTTGGTGCAACAATTATAGAAAAACATCTTACCATTAACCATGCATTTCCCGGCTATGGACATGGATTTGCACTTGAGCCATCCGGATTTAACCACTGTATAAGAGACATAAGAGAGGTTCGACCAGCATTTGGCTCGCCTAATCCTGAAATCATTGATTTATTGTATAGTAAAAAAATTAAGGTATAATTCTATGTATACTTTACTAAGTGTTGTTCGTACCAATGTAGGTGATTTTCTGTATCATCAAAGAATAAAGGAATTACTTGATTATTTCAAACCCGGCGAGAAACATCTTGAACTTTCGCTTGACAAAGGGGTCGATTATCAGAAACCACTTGATGATTATTTAGACAAAATAAATACCACCCGAGCAATACTTATATGCGGGGGTCCTTTATATTTTCCTGATCTGTTTCCTGCCCGCATACCAGTAGTAACTAATTTCAAGAAACTCAAGGTACCAGTTATCCCATTCGGCTGGGGGCTTGGCGGTACAATGGACTGCTACAAAAATTTTAAGTTTACGATTGAATCAGCGCTGTTTCTGAATTTTATACATAATAATTGCAGATTTTCAAGTGTTAGAGATATATTAACGCAAAAGGTGCTTAATGAATACGGATACGAGAATGTGATAATGACCGGGGACCCTGCATGGTACAACCTTAAGTATTTTGGGCTCAAATTTAACCTGCCAGACAAATGCGGGGTTAAAAAAATTGTTTTTACGACAGCACAGAATCTTGTTCATGATACCCGACTGTATCTATTAAATAAAGAGATGATTAAAACATTAAGAAAACTTTTTCCAGAACAAGAAATATATCTCAGTGTTCATAAAGGTAGAATAGTAGAAACTGATGCATTATACTATGTAAGAGGAATTGTAAAACTTAAAGATAAAATAGGCAAAGAAAGTATGAAAAAAATAATGTCAAAAATAAAAAATAGTTTGAAACAATCTCTACCATGGTCTAAAAACAGAAGATTGAATGAACTTATCAAAATAGCAAAAAATCTTGGATATAAAACTACAGAAGCGACAGGCGATTTGTCAAAAATTGCATTTTATGATACTTGCGATCTCCATATAGGTTTTCGGCTCCATGCCCATCTTTATTTTTTAAGTATAAAAAAACCGTCGTATCTTATTTATGAAGATGTAAGAGGACAAGGTTTTGCCAATACCATCAATTCCGACAGGGAATTGCCATATAATAGTCCTGATGTAATTGAGACGACAATAAGGAACTTTCAAGATGATTTCAATAATGGTTTTCAGCAGTATAAAGAAATTTTCACTAAATTAGAAGGTAATTTTAAAGAAATGGAAAAATTTGTCAAATCACTTCCTTAAAAATGTATAAAAATATTGTAAGTATTGATTGTGGAGCTACAAAGATGTCCTATACAAAAATATATCATAATAGGAAGGGGAGGAAACACTATAATATAGCATTCTGGAAAAAAATATCAACACCTGTCTTTAAGTCCTATGATGAAATGGTTAAGTTTGTTGCAGGCACATTGCCTTCTAAGATTGATGTTCTCTTTATAGCAGTTACCGGTCCTGTTGATGAAAAAAAAGGTGTTGTATATGGTGGCCCAAATCAGTTTTTAGTCGGACCATATCCACTAAAAGAGAAATTAAGCAAAGCGCTGGATATACCTGTCTTTGTTTATAACGATGTTAAATTAGCATCAGAAGGTGAAGCAAGATATTGGCGAAATTTGGATAACTTTTTATTTGTGATGGCTGGCACAGGAATCGCTGTAGAATTGGTTTTCAACAAAAAGGTTGTAAGCCGACAGAACGCTGGTCTTGGTGAGATAGGACATTGTAATATCGGAAGTAATTTAAGGTGTAATTGTGGACGCAAAGGATGTCTTGAGACAATCAGTTCCGGCTGGGCAATAGAACGGATTACAAAATTATCAGATATTTCTAAAAAAAAGGACCTTTTATCATTATTAGTAAACCAAAAAAAATATGGAAAAAAGTTTTTGATAGATTTAGAAAAAATATGGGCAAAAATATTGGAACCAATATTATTATCAGTACCTGTTTCGGCTATAGTAACAAATGGTTCGATAGGTCTTCATCCCGTTTTTCAGGATATTTTAAGGAATTGTCTGCGAAATATATATAAAAGACATCCGCTGTTAGAACACGCTCAAGTATATAAATCAAAATTAGGTTGGAAATCTGTACCTTGTGGTGTTATCAAATTACTTCAAGAAAAAGGATAAGAAAATGGAAATTTTAGGCAAAGATTTAACAAAAAGAAATGTGTTGCTTGTTGCAGAAATCGGATTGAATCATAATGGTGATATGAAACTTGCAAAAGATATGATACAATCTGCATCTGAATCCGGTGCCGATATCGTCAAATTTCAGAAAAGAACAATAGAGAAATGTTTTCAGAAAAAAGTGCTGGATGCACCATACCTTAAACCAACAAGTTTGGGAAAAACATACAGGGAACATAAACTTAAACTTGAGTTTTCTATTGAGCAACTGGCTGAACTTAAAAAGACATCTGATAAAAACAATATAGGATTTATGTGCACACCATTTGATTTGCAGGCACTTGAGGAGGTAATAAAATTAGGTGTCCCAGCAATTAAAATAGCATCTCATCTTCTTACAAATCATGAACTGATTATAAAAGCTGCCAGTTATGGTTTACCGGTAATTTTATCAACCGGGATGGCAACAAGAGAAGAGGTTATGGCTACATATGGTATCGCTAAAGCATTTTATCCTAAGACAGATGTAGCACTTCTTCAGTGCACATCGTGTTATCCTGCAGCTATTGAGACATTAAATGTTTTGGCAATAAAAGACTTACAAAATATTGCGCCAATCGTCGGCTTTTCTAATCATTGTGCCAATTTTGTGCCTTCAATATGTGCAGTTGCTATTGGTGCGAAGATAATTGAACAACATTTTACTTTAAGCCATAATCTGCCAGGACCTGACCAGAAAGCAAGTTTGATACCAACGGATTTCAGATTCATGGCGGATGCAATAAAGGATGCATTAAATTGTATAGGGACTGAAAAAAAAGAATTTCTTGAAGAAGAAAAAGAAAACAGAACCAAACACCACAGAACAATAGTAGCGGCAAGAAATCTGAACGCAAATGATTATTTAAGACGAGAAGATGTTGTTTTACTAGCACCAGAAGAGGGAGTTCCTGCATATTATTTGGGGATGATGTTAGGCAAGAAGTTGAAGCGAGATATTAAAAAAGATGAACTGATAAAGCCAGAGGATCTTTTGTAAAAATGAACATTTATCAAAAAAGTATATTAAGTTTATGTTACAAAAAAGGTGGTAGATATAAATCTTATATGAGAATAATATTACCTAAAGTAGTTTTAACAGATGTAGACGGTGTTTTAACTGATGGGAATGTTCTCTATTTGGATAACGGAACACGAGCAAGATTTTTCAATATAAGGGATGGTCAGGGATTCAAAATACTGAAAGAACTAGGAATAAAAACAGGTTTTGTTAGTGGCGAACAAGACAGGCACATACTTTTAAGAGCACAAAAACTCAAACTTGATATAGTGCTTTTGGGAATACAAGATAAAGTTTCAGCAGTAAAAAAACAACTGAAAAAATATTCAGTATCATTAAAAGATGTCTGGTTTGTTGGCGATGATATAAATGATTTAGAATTGCTGATGTCAGTTGGGTTATCATTTTGTCCCAAAAATATTCCAGACGACAAAGTATTAAAATCTTGCCATTTCCAGTTAAAAAAAAGCGGTGGTCACGGTGTGTTTAGAGAGCTTGTAGAAATTATAAACTTATATGTTTAGAGATTTTGTAAAAGTATTTTCAGCAACTGGTTTTACTCAGGTAATTGAACTGGTCAAAGGATTTTTTGTAGTTAAATATCTTGACCCGTCATTTTATGGCTTATTAAAAATACTTGAAATTATAAAACAACTTGCAAAATATGGTAATCTTGGTTTTATTGATATTGCCTTAAGAGAAATTCCTTTTTATAGAGGCAGAAATGAAATAACAACAGAACAGAAAGTTCGTAACAATGCATATAGTTGTGAATTGCTTTTAACATCTTTTTTGACCATTGTAGCTATTTTGTTGGTTTTTTATTATAAAAATCCATTAGTCAAAATCGGGATAATTTGTTCTGCGTTGGTGCTTTTTCTTGGGAAAATAGAGCGAATTTTATCTACTGAAAGTACTATTCAAAAACAGTTTGCTATTTATAGCAATGCGATTGTTATTTCATCTGCGTTAGATTCGGTCTTAATTATTGGAACTATTTCATTTTGGGGCGTTTATGCACCATTGATTATTCCAGTAGTCGTTACTGTAGTAGTTATTTTCTATCTCATAAGAAAACTGAAAGTTGATTTCAAATTAAAGATTGATAAAGTTGAATTGAAACGTCAAATAAAAGTTGGTCTCCCATTTGCCTTAAAATCAAACGCATATGGTGTTTATCAATGGGCAGAAAGAGGAATTATTGCCAGTTTTTTAGGTCTTAGAGCAGTTGGATTATGGGGACTTGCCCATACGGTTATGACAATGTTTTTAAATTATGGAATGGTTTTCTCAAGAATCTGGTACCCTAATATTATGGAAAAATTAGGACGAGCAGGCTTTGAAGAAGTAAAAAAAGATGTTATAAAAATCATCAAGGTAATAACGATTTTATCAAGTATTATTATTAGCCTAGCATATATCAATCTTTTCTGGTTTATTCAATCATTTTTGCCAAAATATATTGACTCAATTCTTTTAATAGGTTTATTTCTTTTAGCAATTTACTTCTGGCTACCGACTTCATATATTAGCATTATTCTTTCTGCCCCCACCATTGATAAACAAGTTTATGTTTTTTATACAATAATGATGGGAATAATTTTTTTTGTTGGTAGCAGTTTCATTCTAAAATTTTTCAATCTGCACTCCCTTGTCAATCTGGTAATTGTTGATGTTCTTGCATATTTGCTAATGTCGTTGTTATACTTTAGAATGTATCTAAAAGTAGTGAGATATAATTTAAAAGAGATATTCAATTTCGTTTGGCAGTTAATCTATCCTGGAATTATTGCATCTGTAATAATATTCTCGCTAACCAAAATCAATATTTCTACACAAACTGGAAATGTTATTCTCAGAAATTTAATCATTATAGCAGGTGGAATTACTTTTTTACATTTTAATTTTGATTTAAAATACTGGGCAAAAGAAATAATTAAAATCAGCAAAAATGAAAACAGATAACAATTTTAGCAACTTTATGCTAAGCAGGATTAAACGATACCTTACATTCTTGGTTGTAGAAATTTTTATCTTTTTGTTTTTATTAGGAGTAGTTATTGGTTGTATGGAATTATACTATTGGTATACGCAGGGAAGATTAGTTAAAAACTTTCCACCGAATGATATAATAAATTACACCTGGGGACATAAGGTCAGAACAAATCCTTATTGGTTCCGAGATAAAAACTATGAACTTGTCCCGTTAAAAAATGGTTTCCGTATAATTGTTTTAGGCGATTCTTTTACCTGGGGTGCTGGGGTTTCTGAAGATGAGAGATATTCCAACCTGCTTGAAAAGTATTTGAAAGAAAAACATCCTCAAAAGAAAATTGAAGTCCTAACTTTTGCAAGATCAGGTGGTCCTACAACACAAGAATGTGAGGATATCAGAAGATATTATAAACAGTTACAACCCGATTTGGTTATTGTAGGTTTCTGTACCAATGACCCCAAGCCGGGGTCTTCAAATGATACACCGGAGAGAGTTTATTATCGAGAAAAAATAAAACCGCTTCAGCAAAAGTTGCAGAAGTATAAACTTAAAGGGACAACGGAATATATTACTAAAATTTACGAAGGACTGCTGATTGCTTTTCGTAAAATGCCTTCTTGGATTGGTGGTGTGGATAGATCCTATAATAAGGATTCAAATGACTGGAAAGAGTTTGTAAGAGCATTGAAGGATATACGCAGGATGAGCGCCGAGGTTACTCCATATCCACCTATTTTTATTTCGTTGAATGAAGGTGCAAGTAATAGTGGTCCAACTGACTATAATAAACCCAATAAGGCATTAAGAGTATTTCTAAGATGGTATCATCAAGCAGAAGAAGCCGCAATATCTGCTGGATTTATTGCTGTTAATTGTGAGGAAGAATTTAAGAAAGAATTAAAGAATTATTTGATGATGCTCATGCCAGCATCCTACACCCAAGATGCATCAAATATATGCCCAAAAATTAATTGCTGTGGTTGAAGAAAATAAACTTATCAGATAGACACTTGATTAAATGGTATGAAATTAATCTATATAGCAATATCAAAAATTCCTTATAAAACAGCCCACACGCTGCTTATAATGAAAATGTGCGAAGCTTTTAAACAGTGTGGTATAGATGTTATTCTTATAATACCAGAATATGGTAACAACGATAGTACTGACGATATTTTCAATTTCTACGGGACTAAACATAAATTTGAAATTATAAAAATCCCGTTTAAGAAATCACCAGCCCCAACATTAAGATTTGCCTATAAGGCAATAAGAATTGCAAAAAATGTAAAAGCTAATTTTGTAGTTTCAATGATCAATCATGTTGTTATATGGGCAACCCTTTTTAAAATTCCATTTATAATTGATTTACATGGACGCCCTTTCTCTTTAATGGAGAAATTATCGTTAAAAATATCTAATTATTCCAAATCTCTAATTAAAATCGTAACAGTAACCCAAACTTTAAAAAATTGGTATATAAAATGGGGAATTCAGCCGAATAATATTATTGTATTACCAAATGGCGCTGATATTGAACTATTTCCAGAGGTAGAATATTTTGATTGGAAAAATGGAATGCCTTTAAAAGTAGGATATTCAGGTCATTTGTATAAAGGTAAAGGTATGGAAATAATAGTTGAAATAGCAAAGTATATTTCTGATGCTGAATTTATTATAATAGGTGGTCTTGAAGAGGATATTCATTATTGGAAAAATAAGACAAAGGATATTTTGAATATCAAGTTTTTAGGATTCATTCCTAATACTAAAATACCGGAAATGTTGAATAGGTTAGATATACTTTTATTACCCAATCAGAGGAATGTCTTTCCTGTTGGCGGCAAAGAGGATATAGGAGATTATACCTCGCCGATGAAAATGTTTGAATATATGGCAACCGGGAAACCTATAATTGCATCTGATTTGCCGGTATTAAAAGAAGTGCTTAAAGATAAAATAAACTCAATATTAGTTCCGCATAATAAACCTGAGGAATGGATAAATGCGATTAAATTTGTTCAACAGAATCCAGAACTGGCGTTAAAAATCGGGCAACAGGCAAGAAAAGAGGTTGAAGAAAAATATAACTGGGCTACCCGTGCAAAAACATTGATAGAACATTTTAAAAGATGAGTATTAAATCAGTATTAAAAAAAGTTACCAGACATTTTCCAGTATTGAGCGGAATCGCAACTTATATTCTAGGGCTGTATAAACCCGGTTCAACCGGTACAGGTGGAACGATTAGTGCACGATACTGCTATTCTGTATGGTTAAGACATCTTATGATGGCGTATAAAAATGGTCTGTCAACACAGCCAGATACTGTTGCTGAACTGGGACCGGGCGATTCACTTGGTATCGGACTGGCTGCTTTACTATCCGGGGCAAACAATTACTATGCATTTGATGTTGTAAAATATGCTAATACTGAAAGAAATATTGCCATTTTTGATGAGTTGGTATCCTTATTCCAAAAACGCGAAAAAATTCCAGATGAAACCGAATTCCCAAGAGTTAAACCATACCTGGAGTCATATAAATTTCCAGCTCATATTCTGACTGACGAACGGCTTGATAAAGCATTGAAGCCGGAAAGGATAGAATCTATACGAAATGCAATTTTACATTCAGGTAGTAGAAATAGAAACAACACACAAATATCCTATTGCGTTCCCTGGTCCGATTCAAAAACGGTAAAAGAAGAATCAGTTGATATGATATACTCTCAAGCGGTAATGGAGTATGTTGACGATCTCGCTTATACATATCAGGTATTATATCGGTGGTTAAAACCGAGTGGTTTTATGTCACACGAGATTGATTTCAAAAGTGATGGAATAACGAAACAGTGGAATGGCCATTTGGCATATTCAGATTTTGTATGGAGATTGATTAAAGGCAAGAAAACCATGATACCCAACAGACAACCATACTCAACACATATTAACTATATACAAAAAGTTGGATTTGAGATTGTTTGCAGTATCAATACTACAGATATTTCAGGAATCACAAGGGAACAACTTGCCGCACGGTTCAAGAACATGTCTAATGATGATTTAACTACAAGTTCGGCTTTTATTCAGGCAGTTAAAAAATGAAAACTCAACAGAAACAAGTTATGAAAAGGATTTTAGGTAAAATCTTTTGTCTGACCAAAATGTTTAACCATCAACCCAAATTTACTATTTTGATGTATCACTCGGTAAATCCAGAACATCCGGATTCAATCCTGCCGGCTGAATTTGAAAAACAAATACAATTTCTTACCTCAAACTATCAGATTCTATCTGTAACAGATTTTTTTAATTTTCAAACCAACGGGGGGGGGATTGCCATAACTTTTGATGATGGTTACGAAGATAATTTTTATTATGCGTTACCAATACTAAAAAAATATAATTGTCCTGCTACTTTCTTTATTTGTACTGGATTTGTTAGCAAAGAACTGGATATTACCAAAAATTGGAACTGCTATCATGGCTTAAACCCGTTAACTTTTGAACAAATTAAAGAAATGAAAAAAGCAGGAATGTCTTTTGGCTGTCATACGCATAGTCACCCAATTCTAACAAAAATTCAGCTAAAAGAAGCCAGAAACGAAATCAACAAATCAAAAACTATTCTTGAAAATATTTTAGGCGAGCAAATAGATTCATTTACATACCCGTTTGGCGAACTGAATACTTTTAATAAAAGCATTATTTCAATTCTAACAGAAGCAAAACTTAAATTAGCCTGCACAAGCATTTATGGCAGGAATACCAAGAAAACCAACCAGCTGATTTTGTATAGAATTGGAATTGACCCGCAAGATACTATTGACGATTTTACTGCTAAAGTTCAAGGGTCTTGGGATTTTCTTAAAGTATATCGCATTTTCAAAAAAAGAATATGAGATTGTTGAAAAAGTCAATTTACCGCAGAGGCACAGAGAAAATCACAGAGGTTGTAGTAGTAGGGGCACAGCATGCTGTGCCCCTACTCTCTGTGTTCTCCGTGTCTCTGTGGTGAGGTTTTTCAACGGTATCAATATAAAAAAATGAATACGCTTCTCCTAAAAAATAAAAATATATTAAATATAATACCAAAATTTTTGGTTCTGGCTGCTATTTATTTGGCAATATCTCTTTTTTTCAAGAACCAGTTCTATATGTTGACTTTTATTTTTAGTTGTATTCTCGTTACACTCTTAATTGTATCGGTTTACAAACCAATATTTGTCTTAAAGTTTTTGATTATATTTGTTATGCTCCAGTATTTCTTAACTCAGCAGTTAGGATTACCCGAAAGGCTAACTTTAACTGATGATGTTACTTTTTATATTCTATTATTCGTAACACTATTTAGAAAACAGAATCTATTCAAATTGAAGAAAGATATTTTTTTTGTTGTTGTTGCAATCGCGTTGACAGGTATTTTTTCTGGCTTTGTTAATGGTTCGCATTTTTATGTTACTCTACTTGGTTTGCGTGGCTATTTACAGTATATCTTATTATTTTTTCTAATTGTCAATCTCAATATCACCAGAGACGAAGTAAACAGGTTAACAACCTTTTTTATAGATACATTTTTGGTGCTCAATATCCCGTTAATGCTGTATCAAATAGCAGAAGTTACTTTCATCACTCACTGGTGGCAGCCTGATACGGTAAAAGGTAGTTTTGGAGCCGGTGGCTCAAATATGTTAACATATGTAGCAATATTACCGTTGTTTTTTATTTTCGGCAGGATAATAGAAGAAAAGAATATGAGTAAAAAAAATATTTTAAGACTGATAATGATTTCAATTATTTTTATTTTTTCACAGGGTAGATATGGCATTATTCTTACACCACTTGTTTTTTTGTGGATTTATAAAACCAAACTGATTTTTAAGAAACGGTTATTTAAATACACCATCTTGATATTTTCAGTTTTAATAATTTTGTTTTTTTCGTTTTTTGTTATAGGCGAAATGTTTTCAGGATTGCACATAAGCGAAGGATTTGCAGGATTACGCTACTATAATATATACAAAAACTTTGTTGATTGGGAATTCAATGTCGACATGGGTGCAAACCGATACCTGTGGTTAGAACTTGTCTGGAATTATGTTAAAAAAAGTTTTACTCATATTCTTGTTGGCTATGGACCGGGCGAGTTCTGGAGTTATATTTCGTATAAATTAAAAAGTCGGATAACAATGGAGACATTTAATTATTGGGGACAGTTAGAAATGGGTCATGATGCGGGCTGTGCTTGCGGGCTTGTTCCTGTAATAGGTGAATTCGGTTTTCTGGGTTTATTTCTTTTTTGGTATATGTATTACAAAATTTATAAGTTCAGCTGGAAAGTGTATAAATATTCATTCACACCGGAGTTAAAAACATTTTGTTTGGCAGTTATTGCTGGCTCAATTATGATGTTTTTCGGGGTTTATGTGCAGTTAATCTGGGAACATCAAAATACTGTCTTTTTCTATTGGTTCTTTACTGCGATGTTTTACAAAATGTATCTTGAAACCATTGAAAAAGTCAATTTACCACAGAGGCACTGAGTTCACAGAGAAAACAGAATTCTTAATTCTCAATTCTTAATCCTGTGATTTTCTCTCTGTGTTCTCCGTGGTTCAATCTTGTAGATAAAAATGAAGCAAAAATTTGAGCAACTAATAAAAAAGAAATACATACCACGATATCACCTGTTATCTAGAAATGTACAGAAAATAATTTATTCGCTTGATCTTGAAGATATTGATTTTACCGGTAAGAATGTATTGGATATTGGTTGTGGTGCGGGACTTTATTCAATTTATTTAGCGTTAATAAAAAATGCATCTAAAATCGTTGCAGTTGATGAATACTTGGGACATGGTAATGTTGCCAGCAATAAAGAATTATTTTTGGATGTGGTAAATAACTATGGACTTAAAGAGAAAATATCTATTGTTCAAGGCGATATTTTTAATCTAACTTTTCAAGATAACTCGTTTGATGTAGTTATGTTAAATGATGTGATGCATCATCTCTATATTACTAACGAAGATATTTCTGAACTAACACAAATTCCTGATAGTGTATTTAACCTGATTAAAAAATATGGTTTATGGTTAAAACCGAATGGGATAGTTATAATCCATGAAGTAAAAAGGCGCAATATCTTAGAAATACTGCCAAGATATTTTAACAGAGCTAATATTGATTTTACAACCAAACAGAATCCTGACGGCTGGACAAACCTGTTTGAGCACGCTGGTTTTTGTCTGCAGGATGTAAAGTATTATGTTTCCTATAAACTGAAACTATATACCCCCTTCCTTTACAAATTGTTGTCAGCTGGCTTTTTAAGTTATTTTTTACGAGGAAGATATAGATTGATTTTTGGAAAAAGGGGTTAATAGAATTTATATCCTGTATGAATTATTCTGAACATAAAACACCGTGCCAATTTCTGGCATCATATAAGTATGTAAAACCATATCTTGCTGAGAAGAAAGTGCTGGATATTGGTTGTGCAACAGGTGAATATCTTCAGACATTCTCAAAGGACTCTATTGGTATAGATCTTTCAAGCCCGAATGTTGATATTTGTAGACAGAAAGGTTTAAAAGTAAAAGAAACAGATATAAATCAACCGCTTCCATTCCAGAATGCTGAATTTGATGTTGTTTTCTGTTCGCATGTTTTAGAGCATGTGGATTCACCGGTGTTTCTACTCAGAGAAATAAACCGGGTCTTAAAAAAGAATGGTATTACAATAATATGTCTACCAACCGAGATTAGCATTGCGAGAGTATTAAAAGATAAGTATTTTGAAGCACACAGGGGGCATCTATATTCATTCACAATCTCTAATATGAGGAGATTATTTGAATATTGCAATTTTAAGTATGAAAAAGTTATTATTGATATCAACTGGGTAAGAAAACTTTATCTGTGGTGGCTTTTGTGGCTTGTCCAGAGACTTCCACTTGTATGTAGTATATGGTGGTCAAATGCGTTCTGGGTAATAGGGAGAAAAATTGATGATACAAAAAAAATTTGACGAAGAACAACTATTAGAATTCTATAAAACATCAGAAGAATACCTCAAAAGATTAAACAAGCATAAAGATGATTATTTTAGAAATTATCTGTCGCTTTTAGAACCAGAATCTACTGATAGTTTTTTTCTTGATGTTGGCTGTGGAACTGGCTATGCGGTTTTGAAACTGGCAGAAAAAGGGTTTAAAGGTGTTGGAATTGATATATCCCCGCTTTTTATAGAAGAAGCCAAAAAAATTGCTAGAAATTATCATCTAGAACAAAATGTAGATTTTGTAGCCGCAAATGTTTCATCAATTCCATATCCGGATGAAACATTTATTTAAATGTCGCCGAATACCCCGCAGCTTGCTGCGGGGATGAAGGCGACCGACAAATTTTGCCAAATTTTGTATAATGTAATATGTGGAGCTAAGACGAGCAAGTCACGCTGTATATGAACT